>NZ_VRVF01000137.1:0-5719 GCF_008040045.1 Methylobacterium sp. WL8
ACTCAATAACGCCATGTCGATCACTCCATGACCCCCCGACCAAAAAGCCAGGGGTGGGTTCAGACACGGGTCACTTCTCGATGGAAACTTCCGGCTCCGCCGGGTCAACTCTCAGCGGAAATCAACACCCAAGCCTTCATTGCGCTCTGGAACGCCGCCCGCGGGCTTCTCTACGACGACACGGTTGGGGTCTCGGGGCGGCTCTACATCGACACCCGAGAAGATGACGACGGCAAGGTGCTTGTCGCCAAGGCGCGAAGCCTCCGGGCCATCGCGAAGCAGTGGCAGGCGCCGACGCTGTTGCTTGATGCCACGTTGCCCAGCCTGGACATCCTGCGGGCGTTCTATCCGCAGATCGAGGCTGCCCCCGCCATTGAAGCGACCATGCCGCACGTCCGCGTGCGCCAGGTGATCGACGCGCCGGTTGCAGCTCGGAAGCTCGCCCTCGGCGAGGACGGCAGCGCAGGCCGCAACATACGCGCCGTGCGATACGAGATCCTGCGCCGGTTCATCGACCTCGGCCGCGCGCCCATCCTCGTGATCGCGCAGAAAGCCGTCTCGGAATGGCTTCGGACGAACGGCCTCCCGGACGGGATCGCGACCGAGCATTTCAACAACGTCGCCGGCCTGGACCAGTACCGCGCCGTCCGCGGGCTTATCGTCGTCGGTCGCACCCTGCCCTCGCCGGTCGCGGTCGAGGCGCTGGCCGGTGCCGTGACAGGCCGAGAGGCCGACCTGATCCCGGCGGGCGAATGGTATCCGAAGCCGGTCCGCGGCTTGCGCACCCGAGACGGGAAGCCGGTCGGCCTCGAATGCGAGACCCACCCCGATCCGATCGCGGACGCCTGTCGCTGGCAGATCTGCGAAGGCGAGCTGATGCAGGCGATCGGCCGGGCGCGCGGCGTCAACCGGACCGCCGCCGACCCACTCGACATCGACATCATCGCCAACGTCGTCCTGCCCCTGACGGTCGATGTTGCTGAGGCTTGGAACCCCGCAGGCGAGGAGACCGAGATGCAGGTTGAGGGGATCTGCCTCAATAGTCCTGCCGACATGACGGCAGCTTGGCCGGGTGTCTGGCCGAACACCGAGATCGCTAAAAAGTGGCGCCAGCGCCGCGAAGCCGAACCGGGCCACACGGGGACAAATCCCTATAAGGAAGACTCTTATATAGGGAAATGTCCCCGTGTGGCGTTTCGCTACCAGCGGCCGGGCGCTCGGCAGAAATGGCGGACGGGAGCCTACGACCCCGCCGTCGTCCCCGACCCGCGGGCATGGCTGGAAAGCCGCCTTGGGCCTTTGTCCAGCTTCCATATCGAAGAGACTGCCGAGCCGAGCGCGTCGCCGGCCGCCGATCGCCAGCCAGCCCGATCTGCGGCGCCGCACTGGCATCGCGCCATCGACTGCGACCCTGGCCTCGTCGTCCGCGCCTGGCTCCGCCGCGCAGCTCCGGCCCACCGCTTCCCGCCGCCCGCCTACAGCCGCCGCCCGGCCGAGCGGCACGCCGCGCTCTGATGCTTGGCCAAGGAGACCCCATGCCTTCGACCCACGACCGCCTCATCGCTGCCGTCCGCGCCATCGAAGCCCGCGCGGTCCGCTACTCCTCGGAAATGACCGCCGGGGGATCTCAGACCCTCGCCATTGCCGCGGCGCTCACCCGTCGAGCCGGCGCCTCCCCTCAGACTGTCGGCAACATCCAAAGGACGCAGGCATGAGTGTCCACATCTCCACCACCCGCCAAGCCATCGCCGGCATCTTCGACCGGCACGACCGGGTCTTCCTGGCCTTCAGCGGCGGCAAGGACTCCGCTGCCCTCGCCCATCTCTGCCGACCCTGGCGCGACCGCCTCACCCTCCTTTGGATGAACACGGGCGCCGCCGCGCCTTTCATGCGCGATCACGTCCTGAGCCACCGCGCCGACTTCGAGGTGATCGAGTTGCACCCGGATCGGCCCATGATCGAGAACTGGCAGGAGTGGGGCATCCCGGCCGACCTGATCGCCGTCGAGAACCTTGCGACCGTCGCCTGGCGCGAGCCGAAGGTGCAGCCATGGCTCGCATGCTGTGCCGTCCACCGGCTGCAACCGGCCATCACCTTCATGGAAAGCGTTCGCGGCCCCTGCCCTCTGCTGATTGGACAGCGCAGCGCCGATAAGGGCGGCACTGTCGCCGGTCTCGCCAGCGCGTTCCCCGCGCACGTCGAGGTCGCCATGCCGTTGTGGACGTGGACCGACGCGGAGGTGCGGACCTTCGTCGCCGAGCAAGGTATCCGCCTGCATCCGCACCATGCCGAGTGCCCAACGAGCATCGAGTGCGTTCGCTGCCCGGCCAACCTCTCGGCCGAGAAGCTGCGCCTCCTAGATCGCCTCTATCCCGACGATGCCGCCTTCGCTCGCAACGCAGCCCGCTACACGCTCGCCGCCGCTGCCGCCAAGGCAACCGAGGCACTGAACGTCATCAACGGCACGGGCCTAGCCCAGAGGGAAATTCGAGCATGACGCCCACCGAACGCGCCGCCTACAACGCCGGCCTTCGCGCTGCCATCCACGCCGCTCGCACCACTGCAATCACGATGGAGACTGCACCGGGTTCGACGGACGTGCGTAAGCAGGCCGCGGTCGCTGCGCTCTACGCCTTCGCTGAGAGCGCCGAGACGCTGGCCCTCGCACCAATGGGTGCGCCATCGGAGCCCGCATCGTGAAAACTCTTAGCCGTTGCTATATTCAGTCCGTTCGGCCGACGCGCCGCGGTATTCCCGCGGTTTTTACCGCGGGCGACCTTGAGGTGAAGCGATGACAGCGAGGGGTAGACCCTTCGGCGAGGACAACCCTGGCAACCCAGCGGGGCGGCCTAAGGGCGCTCGCCACCGCACGACGCTGGCGATGGAGGCTCTGCTAGAGGGCGAGGCCGAGACCCTGACCCGGAAGGCCATCGAACTCGCCTTGGACGGCGACGGCCCGGCGCTGCGCCTCTGCATGGATCGCCTCGCACCGGTCCGGAAGGACCGCCACGTCCAGTTCGACCTGCCGGCGATCGACACCACTGCCGACCTACCGAAGGCCACGCACGCGCTCCTGCAAGCCATCGCTGCCGGCGAGCTAACCCCGTCCGAGGCCGCCGACATCGGCAAGGCTGTGGACGCCCACGTCCGAGCCATCGAGGTCACGGACCTGCACCAGCGCCTCGCGCGCCTTGAGGAAGGAATGCAGCAATGACCTCCCGCGTGATCGACCTCCGCCTGCGCAAGATCGAGAAGCAACGGCACGCCAACCGCTTCGACCGCTTATCCGAGGAGGAGTTGAACGATGAGATCAACCAGGGGCTTGCCGTGGTGTGCTTCGGCTTCCCATCGGTCAACGCCGCCGCCGAGGCGTTCCGGGCCTCGCCCAGCCTCGAAGACCATCACCTCGCCGAACAGCTTGATTGGTACATCGGCTATGTCGCCGAGGAGCGTGCCGCCGGCCGGATGAACTGAAGGCGGGCTGGTGTCGGCGCTCCCGCAGCAACCGCCCATCAGGCGACGGGCCTGACATCCACGTCGAGGACTGGCAGGCATGGGTCGCCGATGGTCTCGGCATCGTCACCAACGGCGTGCTGTGCGTTACCGGACCTGAACTGACGGCCGACGAGTGGGCGGCACGTCACGTCACGGAGCACTGATGCCCTCGACTCGATGGAGGCTCCTTCGAGGCTAACTGCGCCGTCGTCTATCCAACTGCCGGGTTACGAGGCGCGCCTGCAGCCTTCGTCACCTTGCGACGTTGCGCTGCCTCCCGGCGTTTCGCTTGCTCACGCGCCAGGACGCGAAATTTCTGGGGCGGGACGCCGTATCGTGCTGCAAACGTCCGACTGAAGTGGTGTTGTGACGAAAATCCAGCTTCCTTGGCAATTTTCTTAAGGTCGCCAAACGCTGTTATGTCGGCAGAGAGTAATTCTATGCACTTATCGAGCCGGCGCCTGAGGATGATTTCTCTAACACCCCCTGATTGTTCCAAGATTCTGTACAAGGTCGATCGCCCAATCTCAAAGTATCCTTGGATGAGCTTGGGATTTAAATTTCTATCTCCCAAATGGCTATCGATGAACGCCATGACCGCGGTAAGCAGTTCGTCGTTCCCATGTAAAAACGCAAAATTTGGCTTATCCGGCATGTCGCAGACTATCACATCAAAGTTCGCCGGCCACGGAAGGGGATTTCTGGAATACTCGCTGATGCGTGTCAATCGCGGCATGGTGATCCGCAGATCCTAAATTTCTGCTGGTACGTCCAGATCATGCTTCGAATAGTTCTCTCTCTGCAAGCAGCTTTTTGCTCAGTGCAATGGACGAGACCTTCATCCTGATCGCTGCTGGTAGCAGGTTTCCGACGATGTGAACCCCTTGGGTTGCTATGGCACCAAGCGCTTGTAAAAGTCAGTCACGGTCGATCATTCGATGGTAGCAGGTCCACGCTGCCAAGGATGGTCCGTCAGTACCTATAGCCGAGGACGATGATCCAGGCTGCGCTCGATCTTCATACTCGGCATCGGCCCATGGTGAACCGAAGCATCCTTCTTGATGGTACGAATGCCTCTACGCTTTGCTCGATAGCCCTTCGCAGATTAGTTCATCCATTCAACTTATGCGTGCATGCAGCCGTTGGCTTATCCATCTCGGTCTAGAGTCACGGCATAACTGAGGCGGCTGAACCCCTGCAAATCACGCAGCCGTGATTGCAACGTTGTAAATTAGTCGCTGTCACGCCGGAAATAACGCCCTCCCGCAGTTTGGGACGCATGGCCAATTACAAATCTAGCCGAACCGCTAAAGCCTAGGACAACAGGCCGAAGAGGCCGTGATCCGATTGCGTAGGGGTAGGCACATGGCACAGCGGACATCGAACGGGCGGGCGCTGCATCGGGCGTACGTGGCCTCGACGGCGCTGGTGGGGATCTCGATCCGGTCCACTGAGCGGCCGACCGTGCTGCATCTGGCTGCCTCAGCGTCCCTCATCCGCGAGCGCATCGCCCGCCTGCTGACCCTCGCGGTGGAGGCCCCGGCCTCGTTGCTGGAGCGGCTGAACTCCCTGCGCTCGGCGCGGGTGCGCAAGGTGCGCCCGGCAGCGCGGATCGGGCGACGGCGTCTAGCCGTCGCGGCCGCGCTTGCCGGCATCGGAACGGCAGTGATCGGAACCGCTCAGGCCGCATGCACTGGCACGGCCTGCGTCGTCACCACCAACGCGGATACCCTGGGCGGCGCAAATGCCTCGCTCCGCGACGCCATCGTCTACGCCAACGCCAACCCGGGCACGACCATCACGTTCGGCATCGCGAACCAGACGATCACGCTTGCGAGCGAACTACCGCTGATCCTCGGCAACAACACCGTGATCGACGGCGGCACCAACAACATCACCGTGAGCGGGGGCTCCACGAGTGCGACAACCGGCTACCGTATGTTCTTCGTCGGCGATGCCGGGCAACTCGGCGGTGCCACTACCAACGCTACAATCGAGAACCTGACCATCACCAACGCGAACGCGCGCGGCGGCAACGGCGGCGGGTCGGGCCGTGGCGGCGGAGGTAGCGGTCTCGGCGGCGCGATCTTCGTGAGCTCGACCGGCAATCTAACCCTGACGGGTGTCGGTTTGGCGTCGAACCAGGCAACCGGGGGGAACGGCTCAGGTGGCGGCATCGGCGGCGGCGGCGGCGGCCTCGGCGGCAACGGCGGCGGGACAGGTT
>NZ_VRVF01000138.1:0-5411 GCF_008040045.1 Methylobacterium sp. WL8
CCTCGCCGGCGGCCGGGGCGGCCTGGGGGGCGGGCGTCTGCGCGATGGCGGACGCGCTCCCGAAGGGGGCGGTCCAAAGGGTGATCGTCGCGGTCGCGATCATCCGGATCGATGTGGTCACGCAAGGTCCTCAAGTGCTGGCGTCGGCGCGGCGCGGCCGTGGCGCGGCGGGGATCTGTCCACCGGGTCGTCACGGGCTGCGGGAGCGCGACCTTCGCATGCCGTTCGACCAAGGCGAAGTTGTGAATCGCGATCCGCGGGCGGACCCGCATGTTTCGGGCCGTTCGCTCTCGCCTCGGCCGCGCCTGCGGCTCACGAGCCGTCCCGCGGCGGACGCGGCGGCGTCTGGTTTTCGCCCAATCTGCATCGTAGACAGGCCGTCAACCCCGTCACGGCGGCCCGGTTCGAGACCGGCCGCCACGAGGAAACAGGACCGCACCGCCCATGTCTGCCCGGATCTCGTCTGCCGCAATTTCGTCCGTCACGACCGGCGCGCTGCGCCTGCGCCGCCCGCTCGCCCTGACGGCCGCCGCGCTCTCCCTCGGCGCGGCCCTGGCCGGGTGCCAAGCGCTCGGCGGTGCGCTGGGCGGCGGCGGCGGCGTGATGCCGGCGGCCGAGGTCGGCCCGCCGCCGTCGCTGCGCAGCGCCCTGCCGGGCCGCGAGGCACGCATGGCCAACGTCGACGCCGACGGCCGCCCGCTGGCGACCGCCCCGACCCGGACCCTCGACCTGCCCCGCGACAAGCGCAACGAGGCGCGCGCGGCCAACGACGGCCCGCGCCGCATCCGCCGCGACGAGATCGACGGAGAGCCGACCGCCGGCGGTTCGTCGAGCTCGATGGCGCCGGCCCTGACCCCGGGCGGTGGCGTCGGCCTCGGTGGCAAGTTCTAGCAGGCTGCTGAAAAAGTCGGGCGAGGTAGAACAATCATCTCCGAATCACACCATTTGTTAGAGAATGGGGCGGTTCTCGCGTCTCGACGGTTCTCGATCGTGGGGGCTCGGCCCAAGAGTGCCTGCGGCAGGAGAACGTCTTTCTCCATCTCGGGACTTTTTCAGCAGCCTGTTAGAGCATTTTCAAGCGAGGTGGATGCCGGCTCGCGTGAAGAAAATACGACCAAACAGCAGGTTAGAGCATTCTCCGTGATCCAGAGATCACGGAGAATGCTTTAACCCGTCACGTTCTAGACGGCCGCCGTCAGCCGCGGGCCGTAATAGTCGTCGAGCCGGCCGCCATAGGCCGGGTCGGCGAAGCCGTCCTCGCCCGGGCCGTGGCTCGGCGCGCCGGCGAGCGTCGCCGGGTCGATGTCGACCACGTAGCCGCTTAGTTCGACGCTGTAGGTCAGCGCCTTCCACGGCAGCGGGTGGTGGTTCTCGCCGAGGCCAAGGAAGCCGCCGAACGCGAGCACCGCGTAGGCGACCTGGCCCGAGACCTTGTCGACCATGAAGTTGTGCACCGTTCCGAGGTGCTTGCCGGCCGCGTCGTAGACCGCCGTGCCCTCGACCTTGTTCGAGGCGATCAGCCGGACGGTCTCGTCGATGGCCACGCCCTCGCCGGAGGGGTCGAGCTCCATCGAGCCGGGCTTGCGGATGCTGCGCTCGTTGGGAAGTTCCGTCGGCATCGCGATCTCCCTTATCGCAAGGACTGGGTCGCCCGGTGATCCGGGCGTCGGCCTAGGAAAGCCCGGATTCGCGATGGGTTCCGCCGCGTCTCAGCCTTCTGGCCCGGCTTCCGCCTCGGCCCGGCGCAGGGCGACCCGGTTGCGGACGCCGCGGCTGGCAAACAGCATCTCGGCGCCGAAGGCGACCAGGGCCAGGAGCGTGCATAGGATCGCCGCGCCGAACAGCGCGAACAGCACGCCGGCCACGGTGGCGTCGCGGAGCGCGCCGACGAAGAGCGTGAGGACGGCGCCGCAGGTCGAGACGCCCGAGAGCGCCGCCAGCACCACCGCCGCGTCGAGCAGCAGCGCGCGCAGCCGCAGGCGGTCGAGCCGGTGGTCGAGGCACAGGCGCTCCGTCTCGGTCGCGCCGGCGAGCAGGCCTGAGACCCGCTCGGCCTGGTCCGAGACGCGGGCGAGGCGGGCGCCGAAGACGTTGAGCAGGGTCGCGACCCCGGACAGCAGGAACACCGGCGTCAGCGCCACCTGGATGATGTGCGCGATGCCGTCGAGGGTGTTCGGCTCGAGGCTCGACATGGAAGGGGCGTTCCGCGGCGGGAGGACGAAGGCGGGGAGGGCCGTCCTCCGCCGCCTGAAACGTCCGGGCGGCCGGCCGGTTCGCCCGGATCGCGTCTTGCGTGCAAGGCGAAGGACGCGCCTGCGCGCAAGACGTCGATCCCAAGTCTTCGATGCGGGGCGGGCGTCCGACCTCAGACCAGCCCGGCGCCGGGCGGTCGCTCGCAAGCATTCGGCTCGGACGCGATGCCGAGCCCGAGGCAGAGGACCAGGGCGAACGCGGACACGAAGGCGAGGGCGAGGGCGGTGCTGACCATCCTCGGATCTGTCTTCCGATCCGGTGAAGAAAGGGTTTCGCCGCGCGAAATCCGGCGCCACGTGTGCCCGCTGGCGTCACACCCTGTGGATGATAACGGGAACTGTTCCTGTTTTCCCTTGGAACGGCAGCGCTAGCCCTTAGTTCTTGCTGCTAGGCTACCCCCTGCTGCGGGGATGTCACGTTCACGCTCGCAGCGAGAACCGGAGGAACCCCCATGGCAACCAAGACGACGGAAAAGGCCGCTCCGAAGGCGGCGAAAGAGACCAAGGATGCCAAGCCCGCGAAGGCCGCGGCCCCCAAGGCGACCAAGGCCGCCGCCGGCGCGAAGCCCAACGCCCTGCAGCAGCCGCTGAAGCCCTCGGCCGACCTCGGCGCCATCGTCGGCACCAACCCGATCCCGCGCGGCGAGGTCGTCAGCAAGGTCTGGGAATACATCAAGAAGCACAATCTCCAGAACCCGGAGAACAAGCGCGAGATCCTCGCCGACGACAAGCTCAAGAAGGTCTTCGGCAAGGACAAGTGCAGCATGTTCGAGATGAATAAGCACCTCGCCGCCCACCTGAAGGCCTGAGCCGGTCGCGCCCCGTCCTCGGCCCGGTCCGGAGACCTCGTTCCCGGATCGTCCCGTGCCGGCGGGCGCCCGAACGGGGCGGCCTCGCGCCGCCCCGCGCGTCGTCCGCCCGCTACGCGATGTTGCGCAGGACGCCACCATCCACCCGGAGCGCCGCGCCGCTGGTCGCGCTCGCTGCCGGGCTGCAGACGTAGGCCACCATGTTGGCCACCTCCTCGACGCTGGCTAGCCGTCCGATCAGCGACGTCGGCCGGTGCTCTGCGACGAACTTCCGGCCGAGCGCATCGAGGTCGGCCTCGCCCGATCCCTTGGCCATCTGCTTCATGAACTCGGCGACGCCCTCCGAAAGGGTCGGGCCGGGCAGCACGCTGTTGACTGTCACGCCGGTGCCGGAGACCGTCTCGGCGAGCCCGCGGGAGACTGCGAGCTGCGCGGTCTTCGTCATCCCGTAATGGACCATCTCGACCGGGATGTTGATGCCGGACTCGCTGGCGATGAACACCACCCGGCCCCAGCCGCGCGCCACCATCCCCGGTGCGTAGGCGCGCGACAGCCGCACGCCGCTCATCACGTTGACGTCGAAGAAGCGCTGCCAGTCCGCGTCCGGAATCTCGAAGAATGGCTTGGGCTCGAAGATCCCGGTGTTGTTGACCAGGATGTCCACGTCCGGCAGCGCTGCCACGAGCGCATCGACGCCCTCGGCCGTCGCCACGTCGCCGACCGCCGCGAAGGGCTCGCCCGCCGGGTTTTCCGCGCGCAGTCGCGCGATCGCCGCCTCGACGCGCTGGGCCGTGCGCCCGTTGATGCCGACGCGGGCGCCCAGCTCGAGCAGCGCCTTGGCGATGCCGTAGCCGATGCCGCCGGTGGAGCCGGTGACGAGGGCGCTGCGGCCCTTCAGGTTCATGTCCATGCTGGTCGATCCCTGTTGTGGATGTCCGTCAACGCGGCCCCCGCGCCCCGGGTGGCATGCAGCCTACCCGGCCCTGCCCCGCCGCAGCACGCTGGCGCAGCCGCCGAACAGCGCGAGCAGCACCGCGCACCACAACGCCGCCGAGACCGCCCGGTCCGATCCGGCGCCGTGGGTGATCCCGAAGATCACCGCCACCATCGCCGCGCCCAGCGACTGGCCGGTGAGCCTGGCGGTCGACTGCATGCCGCTGGCGCCGCCGCTGCGCTCGCGCGGGGCCGAGGTGATGATCACCTTGTTGTTCGGGGTCTGGAACAGGCCGAAGCCGAGGCCGCACAGCGTCAGCCGCCAGACGACGTCGAGGGTCGCGGGCGCGGCCGGCAGCAGCGCCATCGCGGCGATGCCGGACGCCATCAGACCGAGGCCGACGCCCCCGAGCAGGCCCGGCGGGTAACGGTCGGCGAGCCGTCCGGAGATCGCCGCCATCGCCGCGATCGCGATCGGCCACGGCGTCATCAGGAAGCCGGTCTGCGTGCCCGAGAGGTGCAACACGTCCTGGAAGTAGAAGGGCAGGGCGATGTAGGCGCTCATCTGCGCAGCGAACGCGGCGATCGAGGTCGCCATCGACAGCGCGAAGGCCGGGATCCGCAGCAGGTCCACCGGCAGCAGCGGCGCCGGCAGGCGCAGCTGGTACAGCACGAACACCGCGCCGACCGCGATCGCCGCCCCGATCTCGGCGAAGGCGACCATCCGCCCGGCGGGGTCGCCGAGCCGATCGACGCCGACGATCAGCAGGCCGAAGGTCAGCGCGTTCAGCACCGCGCTCAACGCATCGAACCGCGCGCCGCTGCGCGGCGTCGCCGGCAGCGTCCGCGGGGCGACGAAGAGCGCGAGCCCGCCCACCGGCAGGTTGACCAGGAACAGCCAGGGCCAGGACGCCACCGAGAGGATCGCGGCGGCGACCGTCGGGCCGGCCGCCGAGGCGACGGCGACGACGAGCGCGACGTTGCCGACGCCGCGGCCGATCATCCGGTGGGGGTAGATGAAACGCACCAGCGCGATGTTCACGCTCATCACGCCGGCGGCCCCGAGCCCCTGCGCGAGGCGCCCGGCGACGAGGAAGCCGAGGCTCGGCGCGAAGGCGCAGGCGAGAGAGGCCGCCACGAACACCGTGAGCCCGGCGAGGTACACGCGCTTGTAGCCGAGGATGTCGCCGAGCGAGGCGAAGGGCAGGAGCGCCGCCGTCACCGCGATCTGGTAGCCGTTGACCACGAAGATCGCCGCGGACGGGTCGACGGCGAGGTCCTTGGCCATCACCGGCAGCGCCACGTTGACGATCGCCCCATCGAGCACCGCCATGGTCATGGCGAGCGACACCGCCGCCATCGCCAGAAGGCGCTCGCGCGGCGGCAGCCCGTCTGACGCCTGGGTGGGGGCCGGGGG
>NZ_VRVF01000139.1:0-5317 GCF_008040045.1 Methylobacterium sp. WL8
GGCGGCGCGCGCCGGTCAGGCTGGCCGCGGCTTGGCGGTGGTCGCCGCCTTGAAGGCGGCCTCGGCCGCCTGGCGCGGATCGGTGATGCGGCGTGTCCGGTCGAAGGCCATGGTCGCGCCTCAGGCCTTCTTGGCGGCTTTGGCCGCGCTCTTCTTCGGGGCGGCCTTCTCGGCGCCGGCCTTCTCGGCCGCCTTCTCAGCGGCTTTGGCGGCTTTGGCGGCGGCGGCCTTCGTCAGCGGCTTGACCTCGGCGGCCTTCGCCTGCGCGTCGGAGGCCTCCTTGGCGAGGCGCAACGCCCGCAGGCGCACGGTGCGCTCGTCGACGGCCTTGATCGAGGCGATGTGCTCGGCCATGGCCTGGGCGCCCTCGCGCTGCATGCGCTCGGCCCGCTCCGCGCGTTCGGCCCGCTCCTCGGCCTTGTGCTTGGCTTCCTCTTCCGGAGTGCGGACTTCGTCCTCGGTGTCCGCGCCGGTATCGATCTCGTCGCTCATCGTATTCCTTTCGTCCCTGCCGGTGCCGTCGCGCCAAGGGCGCTCCACGTGCGAAGGGAGCGCTCCCGGTCGTCGGAATGGGCGGGTTCGGCGCGACCCGAGGACAGGTGGGCGGCCGGTTCGCATCGTCTCCGCCGGTCCGCCGCGAACCCGTCGCGGCGTGCGGAACTCAAGGTGGTGTAGCATGTCGGGCGCCCCGATGGCGAATGCCGCGGCGGCACGGACGGCAAGTCACGGCGACTTTTCCCGTGCCGTCGTAGCCTCGGGCGTCGTCGAAGCCGCCCGTCAGACCCGCCGGCACCTTGCGCCGGCGGCGTTTTCCTCTGTTCAACGCACGCGATAGTTGAGCGGGATCGTCACCGACAGGCTCGACTGGGTCACGCCGGGGGGCGCGGCCGGCAGGCTGCCGCGCACGGCGCCCAACGCCGCGCTGTCGATCTGGCCGACGCCGCTGCTGCGCGCGAGGCCGGCGCTCGTGACCTGTCCGGAGCGCAGCACGGTGAAGCGCACCATCGCCGTGCCGCCGGCGGTGCCGGCCGCCGCGCCCGGGTTCATCCGGCCGTGGATCGCCGAGCTGATCGCGCCGGTCCACTGGCGCATCGCGCTCGGATCGCTCCCGGCCGAGGCCCGGCCTGCCGCGTTCTCGCGCGAGGACGAAGCGGAGCTTCGGGTCTCGGCGCCCGCGCGGGCCTGGGCCTGCTTGGCCTTCGCCTCGCGCGCGGCCTTCGCCTTGGCCTCGCGGATCGCCTCCTTGCGCTCCTCGATCGCCTCGCGGCGCGCCTCCTCGATCTGCTCCTGGCGCTTCTGCGCCCGGATCTTCGCCTCGCGCTCGGCCTTGAGCTTGGCGAGGTCGACCTTCGGCTTCTCCGGCTCGGCCGGCTTTGCGGGCTCGGGGGCCTGCGCGACCACCGGCGGCGGGGGCGCCAGCGGCTCGGCCTGCTCGGCCTGCGAGGTGATGACCTGGCTCTCCGGCTCGACCGGGACGGCGTCGGGCGGCACCTCCGCGACGGTGGCCGGCGGCGGGGGCGCGACCACCGCCTCGTCGGGCTTGGCCTCGGCGGCGTCCGGCGGCGGCTTGGTCGGCTCCGCCTCGGCGGGCTCGTCCACGGGCTTGGTCTCGGGCGGGGCGGCCTCGCTCGCCTGGGTCTCGCTCGGCGCCTGCGTGTCCGCGTCGGTCATCAGCGGCGCGAGGTCGATCGAGATCTGCTGCTCGCCGGGGGGCGTCGGCGGCGTCAGCTTGAACAGGGCGAGGCCCGCCAGCGCGGCCAGATGCAGGGCGAGCGCGACGAGGAAGGCGGGAACGAGCCCCGACGAGCGGGAGTCCGGCCCGGTGTCGACGATGGCGGACATGGCTTACCGCGCCGCCCCGTTCGCCGGCGCGGCGGCGGGGGCGCCCGGAGCCGGTCCGCCCGGAGCAGGTCCGCCCGGAGACTGCGCGATCAGCGACACCTTGGTGAAGCCGGCCTGGCCGACGAGGCCCATGACCTCCATGATCTTGCCGTAGGCCACGTCCTTGTCGCCGCGGACCAGCATCACCTGGTCCTTGTTCTCGGCCGCCATGGCGCGCAGGCGCGGCACCAGCGTCTCGTTGGTGAAGACCTCCTTGGCGATCGAGGGCTTGCCGTCCTTGTCGATCGTCACCTCGACCGGCTTCTGCGACTGCGCGACCTTGGCGGCTGCGGTCTTCGGGAGCTGCACCGGCACGCCGGTGGTCATCAACGGCGCCGCGACCATGAAGATGATCAGCAGCACCAGCATGACGTCCACCATCGGCGTGACGTTGATCTCCGACATCGGAGCGGTGTCGAGGTCGTCGTCGTCGGAACCGCTCGCGCGGATCGAACCCATCGCCATGCGGCGTCCTCCGGGGTCGGCGGCTCGGGCCCCCAAGGGGCGGCCGCGTCGGGAATGGAAGGCCCGGCCGCCTGAGCGGGCCGGGATCGCGGGTCTCGGATGGTCGCGCGGCTATTCGGCGGCGGCGCGGTGCTGGACGCCGCGGTCGCGGGCGAGGCGGTTGCCGAGCAGGCCGATGCCGGAGACGAAGGTGCTCTGGATCCGCCCGACGTCGTTGGCGAGCTTGTTGTAGGCCATCACCGCCGGGATCGCGACGACGAGGCCGATCGCCGTGGCGAACAGCGCCTCGGCGATGCCCGGCGCCACCACGGCGAGCGAGGTGTCCTGGCTGCGGGCGATGGACGAGAACGAGTTCATGATGCCCCAGACCGTGCCGAACAGGCCGACGAAGGGCGCCGTGGACCCCGACGTCGCCAGCAGCGCCAGGCCGTTCTGAAGGCGCTTGACCTCGAGGGTCAACGCGCCGCGCATGGCGCGCTCGATCCGGTCGCGCCGCTCGGCGCGGGTCTCCGAGGCGTCCTGGTCGCGCCAGGCGTCCAGAGCCGCCTTCACCACGTGGCCGGCGATGCCCGGCATCCCCGTCTCCAGGCTGCCGCCCGAGCGCACCAGCGCGTCGAACGCCTTGGCCTGGCGCCGCGCGGCGGCGAGGCGGACGACCTTCTCGAACACCACGGTCCAGCAGGCGAGCGAGGCGACCACCAGCAGGATCATCACCCCCTTCACGATCGGGTCGGCCTGCAGGAACAGGCCCACGAACGAGAAGTCGTGACCGGCGTCGATCGGGGCGGAGGTCGGATCCATTGCGAGTTCCTTGCAAGGTCGTTCGGGTGCGGCGACGGCCGCGGGCCGCCCGGCGGCTCTAGGCCGCCGGCCGGTATCGGTTCTCAGGGGCGGCCGGCGTCGCGCGCCGGGCCGGCTCGGCTCAGCGGTCGAACGGGATGTTCGCCTTGGTCTCGGTCTCGGTGCGTTCGAGGCAGGCTTCGCGGGTCGCGTCGCCGCCCTCGCAGGCGAGCACGTCGCTGAGCAGCACCCGGCTCAGCTTCGGGCAGGCGATCCCGGGGAAGTTGAAGATCTTGACGGTGGTCTTGCGGGCCGGGATCGGCCCGAGCTCGGCCGCGACCCGCTTCTGCACGATCCCGTCGGTGTCGAAGGCGAACAGGTCGAGCTTGTACGACTTCAGCGCAGCCCCGCGGCTGTTGTCGACGACGATCGTGGCCCGGCAGGAATCCTCGACGGATTCGAGCCGGTTGAGCTGAAGCTTGAGCGGCGCGGCCTTCTCGCCGGCCGGCGCATCCTGCGCCATCGCGGACACGGCGAGCGAGGACGCGAGCACGAGGGAGAGCCCCACGCAGGCGGCGGTGTCCAGGGCGAGCCGCCTGATGCGGAGCCGGTTAAGCGGGACGCCTCGCCCGAGCATCTGTTGAGCCATCGAAACGCTTCCCATCCTCCGCTCCGCGGGCGGCCCGTCCGGCGCCCCGCGCCGTGTCGAATTCGTCTGCCGCCGGGTCCATCCGGTTCGCGAGGCACGAAGCGGACGGCCGCGGCCGCGAAGCGGGCGGCCGAGAGGACCGGCGCCATCGCATCGCCGTCTCGGACCCTCCCTCGGACCACGGCCTCGGCGCGTGTCTGGAAAGGGGCGATGCGGTCGTCCGGCCTCGCGAAGATGCGCGCCCCGGCGCGATCTCCCGCAAGAGCGGAATGCAATGTGCCTGCGCGGCGGAAGTATCCGAGGTGCAGGGCAAGGATCAAGAGCGGCGCTGAAAATCAGAGCCGTTCCAAACTGTTACGAATACATCTCGCGTTGCGGCGTGCATCCTTGCCGAATGGTCCCGGCCTGCCTTGCCGGATCTGCCCGGCCGCCTGGTGGGATCGCGGCCGGCGGCTCTCTTGATGGGGCGGGCATGCTCGACCATATCGTTCCGGGCCGGATCGATGGTCCGGAAGGGGTGCCGCTTGCGGGCCCCGCAACGAGGTGCCCGCCGGCATTCCGGTCACGGGGCCTCCACAGGGGCGTTGCCGATGACCCGTCCATCCCCGTTCGGACACCCGTTCCTGCTCGGATTCGACGAGATCGAGCAGGCGCTGGACCGGGTCTCGAAGGCCGCCAACGACGGCTACCCGCCCTACAACATCGAGCGCCTCGTCCGCACCGACCAGGAGCCGGACCGCCTCCGCATCACCCTGGCGGTGGCCGGCTTCACCCGCGACCAGCTCGACGTGATGCTGGAGGAGAACCAGCTCGTCGTCCGCGGGCGTCAGGTCGACGACAAGGAGCGGCTGTTCCTCCACCGCGGCATCGCGGCGCGCCAGTTCCAGCGGGCGTTCCTGCTGGCCGACGGGATGGAGGTGCTGGGTGCCGACCTGTCGAACGGCCTGCTCTCGATCGACCTCGCCCGTCCCGAGCCCGAGCGGGTGGTGCGCCGCATCGCCATCCTCGAGCGCGATTGATCCGCCGGCGAAACACCCCACATTCGATTCAGGCCCACGATCGCCGGATCGGTTCGATCAAGACGGGATCGTTTCCGGGCTGTTTGCTCTGCCTCGAAAGGAGGGCACGACATGACCGACCTCACCACCTCCCCGCTGACGGCCGCCGACCTCGACCCGGCCGAGTTCAACGCCGCCGACCTCGCGGCGCTCGGCGAAGGCCACATCGCCTACGTCCGCTCGATCCGGTCCGACGAGGTGATGCGCCTTTTCCCGCAGGCGCCGCAGCTCACCCCCGGGCTCGACCTGTTCGCCCTGCTGTCGGCGAGCGGCGCCCCGATCCTGCTCGCGGATTCGCGCGAGGTGATCCTCGCCAACGCCGCCGAGCACGACCTCTACCCGGTCAGCCTGCACTAGCAGGCTGCTGCAGAAGTCTGGTGTTACGCTCGGTTTGGATCGTTATCGGTGTTTGCCACGGATTGGCCGACGTCCGAGAGGCTGGATTCTGCCTCTTCGATGGGAGCCCGGGTTACGGGCCGCGTCT
>NZ_VRVF01000013.1:0-80384 GCF_008040045.1 Methylobacterium sp. WL8
GGCGTGACCGTCGTGCAGAGCGGCCTGAACCGCAACAACAGCACCGAGTTCGCTGTCGTGCGCGCCGGCCTGAACTACAAGTTCGGCTCGTACTAGGACCTTCGGGACCGGACGCGGCCCGCACCCCCGGGCCGCAGCCGAACCCGATCCTCGACCCGACACGCAGAAGCCCGGCCGAAAGGCCGGGCTTCTTGCGTTTCCGGCATCTTGCTTTTCAAGAGGTCGTCCGGCCCTGAAGGCGAGGGTGCGCCTCACGGTGAAGTTTTCCGCGCGGCCCCTGACAAAGCGCCGCGTCCTCCCCATCTCTTCTGCATCCAGGCGGCGCGAGACGCCGCGGGTTCGACCTGAGGAGGACGACTCCATGAACAGCGAAGAACGCGACGTCATCTCCGGTATCTTCCAGCGCCTGGAGCAGGCTTCGAGCCAGCCCCGCGACGCCGATGCCGAGCGCTTCATTGCCGACAAGCTCCGGGCCCAGCCCTACGCGCCGTACGCGATGGCGCAGCTCATCTACGTGCAGGAAGAGGCGATCAAGAGCCTGAACCAGCAGCTCGAGCAGGCCCGCCAGCAGCAGGCGCAGCCGCAAGGCTCGGGCGGCGGCGGCTTTTTGTCGAGCATCTTCGGCGGCGGCTCGCAGCGCCAGGATCCGCAGCCGCAGCAGCGGGCCGGCGGCGCCTGGGGCAACCAGGGCGGCGCGCCGCAGGGAAACCCTCAGCAAGGCTATCCTCAGCAAGGCTACCCGCAACAGGGTTATCCGCAGGGCGGCCCGCAGCAAGGCGGACCTTGGGGCGGCCAGCAGCAGGCGCCCGCCCGCGGCGGCGGCTTCATGGCGACGGCCTTGCCGATGGCGGCGGGCGCGGCCGGCGGCATGCTGCTTGGTAGCGCCTTGTCGAACGCCTTCGCCGGCGGCCATTCGAGCCTCGGCAGCGCCTCGGCGGCCGGCCTTGGTGGCGGCACCACCATCGAGAACAACTATTTCGGCTCGGATGCCGGCGGCACCCAGGATTTCGGTGCGCCGCTCGGCGCCGGTAGCGACGCGGCCTTCGATGGCGGCAACGACGACTTCGCTGGCGACCTCGGCGGCGGCGACGACAGCGACTGGGCCTGATCGAAACCGGCGAAGCGGGCACGCACATTCGGGCTCGACGTCCGCTTCGCCGCCGCTCCGTCGTAATGCAAAAAGGGCTCGGGACCGCCTTTCGAGGCGGCCCCGAGCCCTTTGTCTTTCCGTCTCGCTGTGCGAGAGCAGAAAGTTTGTCGGCCGGGTCTACGCTAAGCCATTGATATCGCTTAGCATGGTTCTTCGGGCATTCAGTGAGTTTGTCGGCCAATGTGTGCAATGTTTGTCGGTTAGGGCAAAAACCCTCCGGCGTGTGCTTTAAGCGCTCCCATAGGGCGTAGGTTTGACGGCATCTCGACTCCGGAGCTACGCTGTTCTTTCTGTGTTCCTGATCCGCTTAGAGAGATATAAAACGCTGCTTGGGTGGTGCCGATGCCGCATTACATGCGCTTCGCAATTAGGCTGGAACCATGACATCGTTGGACCGCTGAGCATGCAATTCGTACGCCTCCGGTGAGGGCCGCGGTCGAGGGCATCGCGCTCTGCGCTGAAGCCTGACCTTAATGCTGGCGTTAAGGTCAGCGGGTCGGGGTGATGCGGGTCGAGCTCCTGGAGAATGCCGAACGGCGGCGGCGCTGGTCGTTCGATGACAAGGCGCGGATCGTCGAAGCCTCGTTTGAGACAGGCGTGTCGGTGTGTTCGGTGGCGCGCCGGCACAGGATCGCCCAAGGCCTGCTGTTCACTTGGCGGCGTCAGGCGCGGGAGGGCCGTTTGGGCGGGGACGCGCAGGCCCCGGTCCTCGTGCCCGTCGCGATCGCCCCGGAGCCGTCACGTCCTGTTCCCGCTGCGCAGTCGGATGATCCGCGTGCTCCAGCGCCGCCGCGCCGGCTTCGTCGCAAGAGCGGCGTCATCGAGATCGATCTCGGCGGCGGTCGGCGTCTCACGGTCGACCGGGACGTCGACGCCGGAGCTCTGCGTCGGGTGCTCGATGCCCTGGAGGGCCGATGATCCCGCTGCCGGCCAACGTGCGGGTCTGGTTGGCGACCGGCCACACCGACATGCGCAAGGGCTTTTCCAGCTTGGGGATGATCGTCCAGGAGACGCTGCGGCGCGATCCCCATTCCGGGCACCTGTTCGTCTTCCGCGGCCGGCGCGGCGACCTGATCAAGGTGATCTGGCACGATGGCCAGGGCGCGTGCCTGTACACCAAGCGGCTCGACCGCGGTCGTTTCCTGTGGCCGTCGGTGGCCGACGGTGCCGTGACGATCTCGACGGCGCAGCTCGGCTACCTGCTCTCGGGCATCGACTGGCGCATGCCGCAGGAGACGTGGCGCCCGAGTGCGGTCGGATGAGGATAACGCGTTACAAAGCCTGAGCAATATGCTCTTCTCTCAGGCGTGCCGAACGCGTCCGAGCCCCCGCCGCTCCCCACCGATCTCGCTGCCGCCCACGCCATGATCCTGGCCGAGCGGGCGGCGCGGCTCGTGTCCGAGATCGCGGTCGAACGGCTGAAGCTGGAGGTTGCCCGGCTGCGACGGGAGCGCTTCGGGGCCTCCTCGGAACGCAGCGCCCGGATCGACCAGCTCGAACTCGTCCTGGAGGATCTGGAGGAGACGCTGGCCGAGACGGACGCGCAGGCGGTTGTCGAGCCCGATGCGCTCCCCGGTGTAGCTTCCTCGCGGCGCAAGCTCGCTCGTCGACCTCTCCCCGAGCACCTGCCGCGCGAGCGCATCCTCCATCCCGGCCCGACGACCTGCGCCTGTTGCGGCGGGGCACGCCTACGCCACCTCGGCGAGGACGTCACCGAGACCCTGGAGCGGATCCCGGCGCGCTGGGTGGTGATCCAGCACGTGCGCGAGCGCTTCTCCTGCCGCGACTGCGAGACCATCGCGCAGACCCCGGCTCCGTTCCATCCGATCTCGCGGGGCCGGGCCGGGCCGAACCTCCTGGCCGAGGTGATGATGGCCAAGTTCGGCCTGCACCTGCCGCTGCATCGCCAGAGCCAGCGCTTCGCCCATGAGGGCGTGCCGATCGACGTCTCGACCCTGGCTGGCTGGGTCGGGGCCGTCACCACCGCCCTGTCGCCTTTGGTCTCTCGGATCGAGGCCCATGTTCGGGAAGCCGACCGCCTCCATCTCGACGACACGCCGGTGCCGGTTCTGGCCAAGGGCAAGACCCGCACGGGCCGGCTCTGGACGGTGGTGCGCGACGACCGCCCCTTCGGTGGACCCGAGCCGCCGGCGGCGGCCTACTTCTACTCTCCCGACCGCTCCGGCGCGCATGCCGAGACCTGGCTCGGCGACTTCCACGGCATCGTACAGGCGGACGCCTTCTCCGGGTTCGTCCGCCTGTACGACCCCGGCCGCAAGCCGGGTCCGATCCACGAGGCGGCCTGCTGGGCCCATGCCCGACGCAAGTTCTTCGAGCTGGCCGATCTGAAGAAGGCTCCGATCGCCATCGAGGCGGTGACGCGGATCGATGCGATCTTCGCCATCGAGCGCGCCACCAACGGTCTTGCCCCCGATGAACGCTGCGCGCACCGCCGCGCCCGCTCGGCTGCTCTCGTCACCGACCTGGAGACGTGGCTGCGGGAGAACCGCGCTAGACTCTCGGCCAAAGCGCCCACGGCAGTAGCGATCGATTACCTGCTCAAGCGCTGGATCGCCTTCACCCGGTTCCTCGACGACGGGCGCATCTGCCTCTCGAACAACGCCGCAGAACGCTCAATCCGTCCCATCGCGGTGGGCCGCCGCAACTGGACCTTCGCCGGCTCGGATGCGGGCGGGCATCGCACGGCTGCCCTCTACACGCTGATCGAGACCGCCAAGCTCAATCACATCGATCCCCAGGCCTGGCTCGCCGATGTGCTCAGGCGGCTGCCCGACCATCCGGCCCGGCGTATCGACGACCTTCTGCCCTGGAACTGGACCCAGCCTCAGCCCCGGCAGATCGCAGCCTGATGCCCCGTCGGAAGCACAACTGCGGCCTTCACCGTAGGCGTACTGCAATTCCAACATCAATGACGAAAAGCCCGGCCAGGATGAACCTGGCCGGGCTTTTCAATCGATCGACGAATAGGTAGACTTAGTGCTACTGCTTGTCGGTCCTACGGATCCGAAGCTTTGTCACCGACTTAAAGCGCCTCACTTTGTTTTTCCATTCCCGCGCCCGTTAGTGCCGGGATTTTTGGTAGCAACGACCTTTCGTAAAAGTCGAGATGGAATTCGGCCTTCGAGAGAGCCGGTGTGATCCCCCGTGCTGCAAGTGTGGCCCTTAGGCCCTTGAACGGAAGACCGAGCGCCCGGGCTGTATCGGCCGACTTGGCGTACTTCGCACAGAAGTGTTCGAGAGCCTCCGGCGCAATGACTACAATGTCCTTAAGAATTGAGGGGTGGCGCTGAACGGTGGTGGGTATGATACCCCGCTCGGTTAGGGCGATCACAGTAGGAAAAGGAATTCTAAGCATCACTTCGAGATCGCTTCGTGTGTGGCCAACAAGCTCTGGTCGACGAACATGCGCACGAATTTCCTGTACGTTCACCAAGATCGCACTAAAGCCCTCTGCTCCAGCCAGCCGCCCAATCCAACGTAGCGATCTGTTGGCGACGAGACTTACTACGTCGACCAACGAGCACTTGGCCTTCCGAGTTGCCGCCCTGAGGTTGCAACTGCCAGGAGGGACCGAGGCGACGGTTTTAGCCTCAGCATATAATCGGTCGAGGAATCTTTCGATCTCCTGGACATCGAAACAATGATTGGCGGTGGCAGCGACGTTGCCGTCCAAAGCGCGCAGATACCTGGCGCGTGCAAGCTGCCGAGCCTGAGCCCAAGTTATTTGTAACACGGCCGCCACGTCGACAAGGGACAGTGCTTTCGAGAGCTGTCCGAGAAGTTCCGACGTTGCGACGGCATCAAACGTCACCTCGTGATCCGCATAGCTGGCGTGACCGGTCGGAAGATAACCCCCGTGATCGAGCGCTTTGCGGAGGCGAGGCGCGCCCAAACCCGTCTCGTTCGCTGCTGTCCTCAACGAGTGCACCTTCCGGTAGGGCACCGGCTCACCGAACATGCGCTCGTTGCAATGGAAGGGTGCACGCTCGGCAACGCAACGAGCGAGGATATCACGAATAAGATCGTAGTCAGCGTCTTTCGTGCCAGTATCCAGCCACCTATAAAGATCTCCAAACCAAGCTTGAGGTCCCACCGGTGTTGCTCGGTCCCCCTCATATCCGTGGATGAGATCTCCGAGCCACTGGTCAATTGAAGCCGGTCCTCCCGAGGCGATGTCGAATCCCTCTTTCCCAGCGGGGGCCCAATCATTATTCGTCAGCATTTTAAGACTAAGCTTTCGTCCAAAGGCGGAGACGGCGCCCATCATTTCGCAGGTCCGTGCAACTGCATGGAACGGGATGCCGTCGAGCCAACACTCCGTCGGTCGTCCTTCCAGCCGATCAAGTAGGTATGCTTCGAAAGTGGATACCGACCTCCGGCGGGTATCGGGCATGACGATCCGCCCGCCTTGGTAGAAGGGCGCGACGATGGTCGTAAAATCCTGGATGATGGCCTTTGGGATCCCGGGAAGGTCAACCAAAACAGTCTCGTGGGCTGGGCAGGTGCGAAGGTGTGCAACAGTCCATGTCGTCCGCCCATAAGCGGCCAGATGCCTGGAAACGCCGCCGTTAGACGCCGAACCATCCTCGGCGAGGCAGGTCGGGCAGATCCGAACGTTTGCTCCTAAAAAGCTTGCCACGACGAGCGATTGGCCCCGGAGGAGATAACGATTTCCGTTGCGGCGGCGGCATTCGCGCATGAGGGTCTCTGCTTGGCTTCCCGTGAGTTCACAGATGCGGGCGACCGACCCCGCCATTCCGCCGACGAGACCTTCGACCGAGATGCCCAGATCGCTGCAGAGTTCTCGACCGCTCCGAATGCCGTTGATAAAGGCCAAGCGGGAAACGTAGCTCGGCAGCGTCTCGCCTGGCATGTGAGGCAGGCACGGTTCCAACCTCATCACTTCCTCCTTTCGGGACGCGCCTTCCTCGCCGGCACCTCGTTCACCTGCAGGACGAGCGAGCAGTCGAGCTTCTTCCAGTCGATCACCATGAACGGGTTTGCGCCGTCAGCGCATCGAGTCCGCTCCCTGTAGGCTAGCTTGAAATGAACCATGTCGAGGGTCGCCACACGCGGCTTGGCCTCTAACGCTTGACCGATGGCTTCGTGCGCGAGTTGCATCGTCGTACCAAGCTCGTAGATGGCGGCGTGGATCAGGCGGGGCACAATTTTCACATCGATGTCGTCCGTGACCTTCAGGGCGGCCACCTCGGCCATGTCCTTGACGGCCCCAGCGATCATCTTCGCATCGTGCGGAAGCATCAGGGAGCGGAGGTTGACGAACACGGCGCGACGGCGAACCTCGCCCCTGGTATCCGCATTTGTCAGGCTGTTCTCGTCGGGATCGTTCAGCCCCTCAAAGAAGGAAATCACCTCCGGCAATCCGGAGAGCAGGAGGACGACCGGCCAGTCCGGCGAGATCAAAAAAGCCTTGATGAACGTGCGGATCTGCGTGAGCTCGGTCACGTTCGCGGTCACGAGGACGTTATGGATTTCGTCGAGGTGAAGAACAACTTTACCAAGGAATTCGAGCCGCTCGCGAACCCGTCCCCAGATCGCTGGCGCCGGCCGTTGGGCAGCCATCGGGTAACCGAGGACCCGCAAGATCTCGAGGCCGAGTGCCTTCGGGTTGCAGGGCGACGGCGTCTGGACGGAAACCGCCCGGCAGCCTGACCCGGGAACACCGAACCCGGTGAAAGCCGGATGCGCGGAGATGGTTCGGGAGATCATTGTACTTTTCCCGGCGCCCGTCTTGCCGGTCAGCACGAGGGCCCGCGTCTGGCTGCGATTGCCTGGCCCGAGGGGGCGGGACGTATCGATCCGGGTCACCAGATCGGCGTAGAGCTTGTTGAACGTCGCGGCGGTTTCATCGTCGCGGTCCGCCGTCTACCTGCTGAAGCGTGGGCTCGTGCTGATGGCGCTGGAGGTCCTCTACCTATCGGAACTGTACTGGGGCGTGGCCAGTCCGACGCTCTGGCTGCAGGTGATCTGGTGCATCGGCGTCTGCATGATCGTCCTGGCGGTGCTGGTCGGGCTTCCACGCCCGGTCCTCCTCGCGGTCGGACTGCTGATCGTCTGCGGCCACAACCTCCTCGACCCGATCCACATCCAGCCTGACCAACCGTTTTTTGCGGTCTGGGCGATGCTGCACCAGCGCAACGTCATCGCGCTCCCGTTCGGGCTGGTCGCCAAGACGACCTATCCGGTGCTCCCGTGGATCGGCGTGACCGTGCTCGGCTACGCGGTCGGCCCGTGGTTTCTGCCCAAAGTCGCCACGCACACCCGCGAGCGCCGGTTTATGGCCCTCGGCTGCTCGATGCTCGTCGCCTTCATGGTCCTGCGTCTGGCGAACGGCTACGGCGACAAGCCCTGGTTCGTCGTCGAGGGCGATCCGCTTCGGACCACGATGAGCTTCGTTTCTCTAACGAAGTATCCCCCCTCGCTGCTGTTCCTGCTGCTGACGCTCGGGATCGGGGCGCTGCTGTTGGTTGCCCTTGAACGGATGCGCGACGCTTCGGTCGTCTCCGCTCTGGCGGTGTTCGGCGGTGCGCCGCTGTTCTTCTACTTGCTCCACCTGACGATCCTGCGGCTCATGTATCACGGCGCCGCTGCCATCTGGGGCCCGACGCAGGGCACGGTGTTCGGCGTTGCGAGCTATGGCTGGGTGCTGGCCTGGTACGTCGGGCTGGTCGTACCCCTCTACTGGCCGACGGCCTGGTTCTCGCGCTTCAAGGCGTCCCGACGCGATATCGCCTGGCTGAGGTATCTCTAGCCTTGCAAGGCCGGATGAGGCTGGTCGAACCGTTACGCCCTCTTCGCCTGATGGAAGCGGAGTTTTGGAAGTACGGACCTCGCCTGGATTGCGGGGGGCTCCTGTATCAGGTCTCCGCAATCACGTCGCGACAACTGGGCCCGGGGGTCGTCGGATACTATAAGGGGCCCCGAAGGACCCCTGCCGGTCACATGCGGTGATGGCGATGGCCATGCCCGTGGCGCATCATGTGCCCACGGTGGTGATGGTGGTGCCGCATCATGTGCCCACGATGATGGTGATGGCGCATTCCATGACCGCGATGGCTGTGCATGCCGTCCATCCGGACCTCGGTCACGGCCGTCGGGGCGTCGACGGCGCCGATCATGCCGGGGGCGGCCGAGGCCGGTGCGACCGAGGCGACGCCCAGGGTTGCCAGGATGGCGGCGGCGAACAGAGACTTTCTCATGGGCTTCCTCAAATCGTTGTCGGCGATGCGTCGAAACCGACGGCACCCGAGCCTCGGGAACGGCTCCGTTTCCATGACCGTTCCGCGGGGTACGTTCTCCTCCGCCGGACGTGCTTAACAAAATTTGCGTTCGCCACCGCCCGGGCCGGCGGCATGCCCCGCGGCGATGCGATCCTCGTCGTCCTGGCCAGCCGGGAGTGGCGGACGGTCCCGGCGATCCGCGGTCGGCCCCGTTACGGCATCGATGCGAGCCAGCCGAACAGCGCCAGGACCCCGGCGATCAGGATCGCGGTCGTGAGGAACGCCCGCGCAGCGGCCTTGCGTATGTGCGGCCGGACCTTGCGCCGTCGTCCGCCCCCGCCGCCCCCCTACTCCATCCGGCGGCCGAGCTTCTTGCCCGTCACCGTTGCGGCAACCGATGACGATGGATCTCGCGGTGGTCGACCAGGCATTCAGGCCGGGGTCGCGTCGGTAGGCTCAAGGCACGCCCGACCGGAGCAGGTCGGCTACATGGGCGTCGGCGGGATGGGGGGTGGCGGCGCGGTGGCTTTCCGAGCAGGCCGCGTAGTCCGGGCCGGAGGCCGACATCACGAGTCCCCGCGTGCCGTCTGGCATCGCGCGCGTTCGCCAGTACGGTTCGTCCGGCAGACCATTCGAGCGATCCGTGAGCGGTCCCGGCCGTGGCTCGCCGTAGATGCAACCCCCTTCGCGACGGACGGCGTCACGCGCGATGAGGTGGGCCTCGTCGGCGAGTGGCCGGCCGACCCAGACGACCTGCTGGAGACCTTCCTCCCGGCAGACCACCAGCATCACCTCGACCGTGTCGGGACCCGAGGCAAGCGGTCGGTCGTGGAGGTAGTACAGGCCGGTCAGGTTGGCCTCGCGGTCGACCATCGAAGGGGTATCGATCCGGTCCACCGGACCCCATGCCAGTCCGAACGGCCCCTCTCCGGCGGGTCGCTCGGCCGCGTGCGCCGTACCGGCCATTGCCGTCAGGACGAGCGCGGTCGGGAAGACCCATCGGCGCGCCATCGGCCTACTCCGCGGCCTGGGGAACGACGGGATGGGGGCGGGCCCCGGCATCCGTCGCCTTGGCCCTGGCGGGGACGACGGCACCGGCGAAGCGGGCGAACAGCGCCGGCAGCACGACCAGCGTCAGCAGGGTCGCCGAGATGAGCCCGCCGATCACCACCGTCGCGAGGGGCCGCTGGATCTCCGCCCCGGTCTCCGTCGCCAGGGCCATCGGGACGAACCCGAGCGACGCCACGAGGGCGGTCATCGCCACCGGCCGGAGTCGGGTCATCGCGCCCTCCAGGATGGCCTCGCGTCGTGGTCGGCCTTCCGCGATGAGCTGCTTGATGTAGGTCAACATCACCAGGCCGTTGAGCACCGCCACCCCGGACAGGGCGATGAACCCGACCGCCGCGGGCACCGAGAACGGCATCCCCCTCAGCCACAGGGCCGCGATGCCGCCGGTGAGAGCCAGCGGGACCGCGCTGAACACCAGCAGGGCGTCCCGGGCCGAGTTGAGGGCCGAGAACAGCAGCAGGAAGATCAGGAAGAAGCACACCGGGACAACGACCATCAGGCGCTGTCGGGCGGAGGCCAGGTTCTCGAACTGCCCGCCCCAGGTCACGTAGTAGCCGGCGGGAAGCCGGACCCCGGACGCGACCTTGGACTGGGCCTCCGCCACGAGCGAGCCGATGTCGCGACCGCGCACGTTGGCCGTGACCACGACCCGACGGCGACCGTTCTCGCGCGAGATCTGGTTCGGTCCCTCGGTGACGGAGAAGCTCGCGACCTGCTTCAGCAGCACCGAGGAGGCCCGACCGTTGACGCCGGGGGGCAGCGGGACCGGGATGTTCTCCAGGGCCTCGCGATCCTCGCGCACCTTGTCGTTCAGGCGCACGACGATGGGGAAGCGACGATCGCCCTCGAACACCATGCCGGCCTCGCGGCCGCCGATGGCCGCGCCGATGACGTCCTGGATCGAGGACGTGCTCAGGCCTAGCCGGGCCGCCTCGACCTTGTTGATCTTGATCTCCAGGAACGGCAGCCCGGCCGTCTGCTCGACCTTGACGTCGTCGGCGCCCTCGGTCCCGCGCAGGATCGCGGCGACCTGGTTGGCGGCCTTGAGCATCGGCTCGAACTCCTCGCCGAACACCTTCACGGCGAGGTCGCCGCGGGTCCCGGCCAGGAGCTCGTTGAAGCGCAGCTGGATCGGCTGGGAGAACTCATAGACGTTGCCGGCGAGCGCCCCGAGGGCCTTCTCGATCTGCTCCTGCAGGTCGGCCTTGGACAGGCTCGGGTCGGGCCATTCCTCCTGCGACTTCAGGATGACGAAGGTGTCGGACGAGCTCGGCGGCATGGGGTCCGAGGCGACCTCCGCGGTGCCCGTCTTTGAGAACACGTAGGCGACCTGAGGGAATCGGCTGATGGCCTGTTCGACCTTCAGCTGCATCGCCTGCGACTGGGTCAGGGAGGTCGACGGGATGCGCTGGGCGTTCAGCGCGATGCTCTTTTCGTCGAGCTGCGGGATGAACTCCTGCCCCAACCCTCTGAACAGGAACCCGGCCCCGACGAGCAGCACGAGGGCGACCGCGACGAAGGTCATCGGAACCCGCAGGGCGGCCCCGAGGATCGGGCGGTAGGCGGCCTTGAGCCCGCGGATGAGGACGTTGTCTTTCTCCGTGACCTTGCCGGTGATGACGATCGCGATCATCGCTGGCACGAAGGTCAGCGACAGGACGAAGGCCGAGACGAGGGCGATGATGACGGTGAGCGCCATCGGCTCGAACATCTTGCCCTCGACCCCGGTGAAGGTGAGGAGCGGCACGTAGACGAGGATGATGATGGCCTGCCCATACAGGGAAGGCTTGATCATCTCCTCGGCCGAGGCGCGCACGGTGACGAGGCGCTCCTCCAGGTCGAGCTTGCGCCCGAGTTCCCCCTGGCGCTCCGCGAGGTGGCGCAGGGCGTTCTCGGTGATGATGACGGCGCCGTCGACGATGAGGCCGAAGTCCAGCGCCCCGAGGCTCATGAGGTTGGCGCTGATCCTGCCTTGGACCATACCCGTCATGGTCATCAGCATCGCCACCGGGATGACGAGGGCGGTGACGATGGCCGCCCGGATGTTACCGAGCAGCAGGAACAGGATGACGATGACGAGGGCGGCGCCCTCGGCGAGGTTCTTGGCGACCGTTCGGATAATGGCCTCGACCAGCAGGGTCCGGTTGAGCACGGTCTGGACCTCGACGCCGGGCGGGAGCGTGCGCCGGATCTCGGTCATCTTTGCGTCAACGGCGGCCGAGACCGTCCTGCTGTTCTCGCCGATCAGCATCAGGGCGGTGCCGATGACGACCTCGCGCCCGTCCTCGCTGCCCGACCCGGTGCGTAGGTCCCGCCCGATCCGGACCTCCGCGATGTCCGAGATGCGGACCGGCACCCCGCCGCGCGTGGTCACGACCACGGAGCCGATGTCCTCCATGGTCTCAAGGCGGCCGGCGGCACGGACGACGTAGCCCTCGCCGTTGTCCTCCAGGTAGCGGGCACCCAGGTTGGCGTTGTTGGCCTCCAGCGCCCGGCCGATGTCGGCGAAGGACAGGTCAAGGGCGGTGAGCTTCATCGGGTCCGGCTGGACGTGGTACTGCTTGTCGAAGCCGCCGATGCTGTCGACGCCGGCCACGCCCGGCACGGTCTTCACCTGGGGGCGAATGATCCAGTCCTGGACCGTGCGCAGGTAGGCCGTGCGTTCGAGCTCTGTCGCAAGCCGCTGACCCTCGGGGGTCAGGTAGCTCCCGTCGCCCTGCCAACCCGGCTTGCCGTCCGGGGAGACCTTACGATCCTTCGGTTGGGCGTAATGGATCGACCACATGTAGATCTCGCCCAGGCCCGTGGAGATCGGGCCCATGTGCGGCTCGGCCCCCGGCGGCAGGGTCGACTTCGCCTCGCCGATGCGCTCGGCGACCTGCTGGCGGGCGAAATATACGTTTGTCGCCTCCGAGAAGACCGCGGTGACCTGCGAGAAGCCGTTCCGCGAGAGCGAGCGGGTGTATTCGAGGCCCTTGATCCCGGCGAGCGCGGTCTCGACCGGGTAGGTCACCTGCTTCTCGATATCGACCGGGGAGAGCGACGGCGCCGTGGTGTTGATCTGCACCTGGTTGTTGGTGATGTCCGGGACGGCGTCGATGGGAAGCTTCGTCAGCGAAAACACGCCGAAGCCCGCCGCGAGGAGCGACAGCAGCACCACGAGCCATCGCTGATGGACGGAGAAGTCGAGGATCTTCGAGATCATGGCCGGCCCCCGTTCAGTGGTCGTGGTCGGCTTCGGCCTTGCCGAGCTCGGCCTTCAGGACGAAGGAGTTGGCCACCGCGACCTCGTCGCCGGGCTTGAGGCCGGTCAGGATCTCGAAGGCGTCGTCGTCGGCCTTGCCGATGGTCACGTCCCGGCGCTCGAAGCCCTCCTGGGTTCGGACAAACACGACCTTCTCGCCGCCGATGGTCTGGATCGCGGACTTCGGCAGCCGGACCTTGACCGGGTCGCGGGCGATCTCGACCTCGGTTGTCACGAAGGTGCCGGGCCGCCAGGCCATGTCATTGTTCGGCAGGGCGACGATGACCCGGGCGGAGCGCGTCTCGGCGTTGAGGATCGGGCTGACGAAAACGACCTTGCCCTCGCCGCGGGGGCCGTCGTCGCCTCCGACGATGGTCACCTTGGCGCCCTCCCGGACCTTCGAGAGCTCCGTGGTCGGGATGGCCAGCTCGATCCACACGGAGGAGAGGTCGGCGACGGTGTAAACGTCGGCCGGATCGCCCTCCTTGCCGACGGCGGTTCCGACGTCGACCTTGCGCTCGACCACACGGCCGGCGAGCGGGGACTTGAGCTCGTAGCGGCGCAACGAAGATAGGTTCGGGGTAGTCTCGTCCTTCTTGGCGGACGTCGCGACCTCGGCCGCGTTCAGCCCCAGGGCCGACAGCTTCTGGCGTGCCAGGTCGACCCGAAGCGTCGCCTCAGAGTAGGCCGCCTTGGCGTTCAGGAATGCGGACTCGGCCGAGATCCGCTTGTCCCAGAGGGCCTGCTGGCGGTCGAAGTTCGTCTTCTCCAGGTCCGCCTTGACCGTCGCGGTGAGGAAGTCGCTCTTGGCCTCGGCCACCTCGCGGCTGTCGAGGACGGCCACGACCTCGCCCTTGGCGACTTCCTCGCCGAGGCGCTTGCGCATCTCGGCCACGGTTCCAACGACCCGCACGGGGACGCGAGCGATCCGGTCGGCGTCCTGGGCGATGGTGCCGGGGACCAAGAGATGGCGCGAGAGGATGCCGCCCTCGACCGTGGCGAGCTTGATGTCCTGCTCCTCGGCCTGCTCGGCCGTCATCTTGATCTTGCCCTCGCCCTCCTCGTCGTGGCCGTCCGCCTCGCCCTCGGAATGCTTGTGGCCGCCGGCAGGTTTAGTCTCGGCGTCGGCGTGCCCGTGGCCATGCTCGCCGTGACCGTGGCCATCGTCGGCTGCGACTGTCGCCCGCTTGGTCACGGCCGCGTTGGTCGGAGGCGTCGCCCGGGCGTTCGTAAGGCCGGCGGCGGCGAGCGCGTCCTGCACGACCTCGGACACACGGGGGAAGGCACCGCCGACGGCGATGCCGATGGCCAGGAAGGCCACGGAGAGGAATGCACGCATGGAAATGGCCAGGTTCCGACCGGGACATCGCCTCGCCGCTCGTGCGGCCTGGGACGGACCCGTGTTGGGAGTTCGCGATGGTGAGGCGGCCGGGGCCTGCGAGGGGCCGGCCAGGACGCGCCACGGACGTGGCGACGTCGCCTCAGGCGCGAGGCGGCCTGGGAAGGCGGTCGGGCGAGACCGATCCGATGGTGGTGGTCACGGTCGCGTAGGAGGCGCGCGCGGTCCCGCGGGACGGCAGGGCGGGCGTCGCGTCGACGTTCAGGGCCTGGTGGCAGCCGCAGTTGGCATGGCAGGCCGGGCAGGTATCGGCGTGATCCGTTCGGGCGACGTCCGTCGGGGCCGACATGGAGAGTTCGTGGCTGACGGACCGGTGGGCCTCGGCGGAATGGATCGCGCCGGGGACGACGAGCGCCATGACCAGGACGAGCGAGAGCGCGCGGACGATGGTCGCCCACCAGCCGCGCATCGTCTCGTAGGCCCTGATCCGAGGTCCCGTGGTCATGGTCGCCTTATGAACGATTCAGGGCCACCCGTACATGCCGGGTGACCCACGACGAGGGCGGAGCCTCAATAGTCGTCGTGATGATGGTGGTGCCTGCGCTCGCCGTAGAACCGGCGCTCGCCATAGTACGCCTGGTCGCCGTAATCCCGGTGCGGTCGGTGGATGACGACGTCGTCATGGTCGCCATGGTGGTAGCGGTCGACATGGACGTCGCCGCGCCGGTCGAAGTCGCCGCCGTAGTATTGGGCGGACGCCGCGGCCGGGGCGAGGATCAGGCTGACGGCGACCAAGGCCGGGATGCGGACACGCATGGCTCGTTCCTCAAGGGATGATGCCGTAAGGATCGGCTTCGTCGGTTGAACGAAGCCTGAAACCGCCGTTCATCCATCGGTGGCCGGAAGCAACGAACCGATGTCTCGCGACGCGGATACAGGTCTCCTCCGGTCGCACGTGTTGGAGGCATCCCCATCGCGTTGGGCATGTTTCCGATGGCTTAGACGACGTTGGCGGGGGCGAGGGCGCAGGCGGTGTCGGCGCTCGTCTCGACCTGCAGGGTGGTGTGGCCGATGCCGAACCGTTCCTTGATGCCGGTGGCCGCGTCCATGAGGAAGGCGTCGTCGGGGCGGCCGCCGGGCATCAGGAGATGGGCGGTCAGGCAGATCTCGGTGGTGCTCATCGCCCAGACGTGCAGGTCGTGCAGGGCGGTGACCCCGGGCAGTCCTTCGAGGTGGCTTCGGACGGCGGGCGGATCGATGCCCGGCGGGACGGCGGCCAGGGACAGCGTGAGGCTGTCGCGCAGGAGTCCCCAGGTGCTCCAGACGATGACCGCGACGATGGCGAGGCTGACGACCGGATCGAGCCAGGTCCATCCGGTGTAGAGGATCACGAGGCCGGCGATGACCACGCCCGCCGAGACGGAGGCGTCCGCGGCCATGTGCAGGAATGCGCCCTTGATGTTGATGTCGGCCTTGGCGCCGGATGCGAACAGCCACGCGGTGATGCCGTTCACGAGGATGCCGACCGCGGCGACGATCATCACGGTCTTGCCGGCGACCGGAGCAGGCTCGCCGAACCGCTGGATCGCCTCCCAGGCGATGGCGCCGACGGCGACCAGCAGGAACACCGCGTTGAACAGGGCCGCCAGGATCGACGAGCCCTTCATCCCGTAGGTGTAGCGGGCGCTCGGGGCGCGCTTGGCCAGCACCACGGCGACCCAGGCCACCACCAGGCCGAGCACGTCGGAGAGGTTGTGGCCGGCATCGGCCAACAGGGCCATCGAGTTCCCTAGCACCCCGTAGGTTGCCTCGACGGCGACAAAGCCGACGTTGAGGGCGATGCCGATGGCGAACGCCTTGCCGAAGCTCGCGGGGGCATGGGAATGGCCCGGCTCGTGTGAATGGCCGGCATGGCCCTCGGCCGAATGAGCCTCGTGGTCATGCGATCCGTGATCGTGGCCGGCGTGTGCATCGTGCGTCGTCATGGCGTCCTGTAGGGGGCGGTATCGGTCGATGAATTGCGGCGCAGCCTAGTCGGCCGGCGCGGGATGGATCGCGCCAGTGCCTTCCCGATGCTCGGCCCAGGCCTGCCGAAGGATCTGGAGGGACGAGGTCAGGAAGATGCCGGCCATCACCGCCGCCACGGCTAGGTCGGGCCAAGCGCTGGAGGAGCCCCAGACCCCGAGCGCGGCGACCATGACCACGACGTTGCCGATGGCGTCGTTGCGCGAGCACAGCCAGACCGACCGCACGTTGGCGTCGCCGTCCTTGTAGCGGCGCAGCAGCAGGACCGATCCGAGGTTCGCGGCCAGCGCCATGACGCCGATGACGCCCATGACCTCCGCCCTGGGCACGCCGAGCACCATCGTCTGGTAGACGGTGCTGCCGAACACCCAGAGCGCCATCAGGAACAGCGAAGCGCCCTTGAACAGGGCCGCCTTCGAGCGGACTGCCAACGACGCGCCGATCACCGCGAGGCTGAGGCCGTAGGTCACGGTGTCGGCGAGGAAGTCGAGGGCGTCGGCCTTGAGCGCCTGCGATCCGGCGAGTTGGCCCGCTGCCATCTCGGTCACGAACATCGCACCGTTGATGCCGATGACGGTCCAGAGGACCGCCTTGTAGCGCGGGTCGACGCCGTCGAAGACCGGCACGCCGCCAGAGCAACATGAGCCGCCGCCCTTGTCGTGCACCGGCGTTTGCGTGGGGGGCCCGGGGAGCGCGAGCTTGGGAGGGGAACAGCAGGCGTCAGCCTTGGTCGCTCCGCAGCAATGCTCGCTCATCACGTCTCCTTCCCATCGATCGGAGGCGACGCTACAACCTCTAGCGGCTAGAGGTGCAAGCGGAAATCATGGATATCGCAATCGGGGAGCTGTCCCGGCGGACCGGCGTGAAGGTGCCGACGATCCGGTACTACGAGCAGGTCGAGCTGATGCCGGTGCCCCCCCGGTCGGCCGGGTTGCAGCGCCGCTACGGCGAGGCCGATGTCGCGCGGCTGAACTTCATTCGCCATTCCCGCGAGCTCGGCTTCGAGGTCGACGCCATCCGGGAGTTGCTGACGATGAACGCGCATCCCGACCGGTCATGCGCCGACGTCGACTTGATCGCCCGCCGCCACCTCGCCGAGGTCGACCGGCGGATCGAGCGGCTCATGGCGCTGCGAGGCGAGCTCGACCGGATGATCTCGGAATGCGGCAAGGGCCGCGTTGGCGAATGCCGGGTGATCGAGACGCTGTCCGATCATGGAAAGTGCGCGCACGGGAGCCACTGAAAACCAAGCAATCTGCGTTGTGAGGCACATCGATCCGCGTTCCCACGCGGACGAACACCCCAACGCGCCGTGACGTATTTCGAAGCTACGCCACGGCACGCACTTTAGGTTGATTTCGCTCGGAACCTTGGGCGTTCAGATTGGATCTCTGTGTCGGCTATCACCAGAGATGCGCCAGAACGCCGGAGGAGCGGCAGAACAATGATATTGGTGATCTCAATCCCCAGGTTCGCGGCGGAGCGGGTGCCGACAAACATTGGGGTACGGAGCCGACACACCACCATCTCCTACCGTCAAACTTTCCGCGTTCGCACACTCGCCTACATCACCTCGACGCGCGTTCCCACCGGCACCCGTTCGTAGAGATCGACCACGTCGTCGTTCATCATCCGGATGCAGCCGGACGACACGTTCTGGCCGATCGTGTGCGGCTCGTTGGTGCCGTGGATGCGATAGAGCGACGAGCCGAGGTAGAGTGCCCGGGCCCCGAGCGGATTGCCCGGACCGCCCTCCATGTGGCGCGGCAGGTCCGGCCGGCGGGCCAGCATCTCCGCGGGCGGCGTCCAGTCCGGCCACTCGGCCTTGCGGCTGATCGTCTTGAGGCCGGACCAGGCGAAGCCGGGGCGTCCGACGCCGATGCCGTAGCGCATCGCCCGGCCGCCGGGCTGGACGAGGTAGAGGAACTTCGAGGGCGTATCGATCACAATCGTTCCCGGCCGCTGATGGCCGGGGAACGCGACCTCCTGCCGGGCGTAGCGCGGATCTGGGGCACGGGCGATCCGGTCGGCCTCGGGGGGCGGGCCGCCCTGGACGGGCAACGCGGCGTAAGCGGGCGAGGCGTAGGCCGGTGCGGCACCGCCATAGGGCTCGATCGGGTCGCCGGAGCGCATTGCGGAGCCGTAAGCTGCCGCCTGGTACCCGGAGCGCGCAGAAGCGGAGCGGGCGCCTCCGTAGGACCCGCCGCGCGATCCGCCACGGGCGCCGACATCGCCGGTGAACAGGTACTCGATCAGGCCGCCGCCGTATCCGTCATCCTCCGAATAGCGCGCCTGCGCTTGCGCTGCACCCGACCACACGGACGCGACCAGCGCCGCCCCTACGCACCAACTCGCCCGCATCACCGCACTCCTGCGCCGCGGTCTGGCTCGGTGCCGCCCGCTATGGTGCACAACGTTGGACCGGGATGCGCGACATCCGGTGAAGGAACGTGGTGAATCGAAGCCAGCGGCTCCGCAGGGGCTCGGTCGTCTCGAAGCAGCATGAATCGAGCGTGAATCTGTCGCGGACACGAGCGATCTTCAGCAAACCGCAACCCTTATCGGTCTTAGATCAGGTTCGGATTTCCAAGACCACCGGTTCGAGCCGATGAATCAGAAGCGTTACCGCATCGAGGACAGCCTGGGCCTGGCGCCGGCCGTGGTGATGGCGCCGAGCGTCCAGCCCGTGGCGGGGGGCGCCAACCTCGACGAGATCCTGTCCGCGATCCAGGACCTGCGCCGCATCACCCAATCGAGCGCCGGCGAGACCATCGATGCGTGCCGCCGCGAGCTGAGCGAAGCCTTCGCGATGCGGTCCGAGCTCGACGTGATGAAGGCGGCGATCACCAACACCCGCGACGAGATCGCGGCGCTCTATCATTCCGAGAGCAACGGCAAGGGGATGCGCCGGGCGGCCGACGAGCTCGGCGCCGTGGTCGGCTCGACCGAGCGCGCCACCTCGACGCTGCTCACCGCGCTGGAGGACATCGAGGCGAACGCCAACATCTTGCGGGCCGGCAACCTCGGCAAGGGCGGCCAGGACAAGGTCGACGTCATCCTCGACCGCGTCATCGTCGCCTACGAGGCCTGCAACTTCCAGGACCTGACCGGCCAGCGCATCAGCAAGATCGTCAACGTGATGAGCTTCGTCGAATCGCATCTCGACCGGATGATCTCCGCCTGGAGCGGGCTCGACGGCTTCCGCGACCTGATCGACGGCGGCGTCGAGGCCGTCATCGACCCGGACGACGAGCGCTCCCTCTTGAACGGCCCGAAGCTCGACGAGGATCCGGGCCACGTCGATCAGTCGGACATCGACGCGCTGTTCGGCTGAGGCGGCGCGCCTTAGCGCGTCCCGCCCCTTCCCTCCACAGTTTTGCGGGCTTAGATCACGGCGATGAGCCGGAGAGTCCCGTCAGGTCGCACCACCGAGGATCTGCCTCCCGAGGGCTTCGACGACGAAGCCTCGGAGAACGGAGCCTTCGACGACGAGCGGGACGAGGCCGTACCGGCGCAGGCCGACGAGGCGCCCGAGATCGACTTCGATTTCGAGCCCGGCGCCGTCGAGGCCGGCACGGAGGTGATCCGTCGGTTCTGGAGCACGCTGCCCTTGGGGCCGGGCGTCTACCGGATGTTCGATGCCAAAGGCGACGTGCTCTACGTCGGCAAGGCCAAGAACCTGAAGGCCCGTGTCGGCTCGTACGCACGGGGCCAGGCGCATTCCAACCGCATCGCCCGGATGATCTCGCAGACGGCGGCGATGGAGTTCGTCACCACTGCCACCGAGACCGAGGCGCTGCTACTCGAGGCCAACCTGATCAAACAGTTGAAGCCGCGCTTCAACGTGCTGATGCGGGACGACAAGTCGTTCCCCTACATCCTCGTCACCGCCGACGGGCCGGCGCCGCAGATCGTCAAGCATCGCGGCGCACGGCGCCGCAAGGGCAGCTATTATGGGCCGTTCGCCAGCGTCTGGGCGGTGAACCGCACCGTGAACGCCCTGCAGCGCGCCTTCCTGCTGCGCACCTGCACCGACAGCTATTACGAGAACCGTACCCGGCCCTGCCTGCTGTTCCAGATCAAGCGCTGCTCCGGCCCCTGCACCGGCGAGATCGCGCTGGAGGACTATGCCGGCATGGCCGACTCGGCCAAGAACTTCCTCGCCGGCAAGTCCAACGCGGTGAAGGACCGGATGCGCCTGGAGATGCAGACCGCCTCCGACGCGATGGAGTTCGAGCGCGCCGCCCGCTTCCGCGACCGGATCAGTGCGCTGTCGGCGATTCAAGGCGTTCAGGGTGTCAACACGCAAGGGGTCGAGGAGGCGGACGTGTTCGCCCTCGACGAGCAGGCCGGGCAGTTTTGCATCGAGGTGTTCTTCTTCCGCAACTTCCAGAACTGGGGTAACCGCGCCTATTTCCCCAAGGCCGACCGCTCGATGACGCCGGACGAGGTGCTGGGCTCGTTCATCGGCCAGTTCTACGATGCGATGCCGGCGCCGCGCCTCGTGCTGACGAGCCATGCGGTCGAGGACGCGGAGCTCGTCGCCGCGGCTTTGTCCAGCCAGGTCGCCTACCGGGTCGAGCTGCATCAGCCGCAGCGCGGCGAGCGCAAGGCGTTGGTCGAGTACGCCCAGCGCAACGCCAAGGAGGCCCTCGGCCGGCGCCTCGCCGACACCGCCTCGCAGGGCAAGCTCCTGGTCGCGCTGGGGCAGGCCTTCGCCCTCGACCGCACGCCGCGCCGGATCGAGGTCTACGACAACTCGCACATCATGGGCACCAACGCCGTCGGCGGCATGGTGGTCGCGGGACCCTCGGGCTTCATGAAGACGCATTACCGCACCTTCAACATCAAGTCCGAGGAGCTGACGCCCGGCGACGATTACGGGATGATGCGCGAGGTGCTGCAGCGCCGCTTCAAGCGCCTGGTGAAGGAGGCGCCGCGCACCCCCGCGCAGGCCGCGGTCGCGGCGAGCGAGGGCGGCGCGCCGGAGCCGGCGCCCGAACCGCCCGAGGAGGCCGACGCGTTCCCAGCCTGGCCCGACCTCGTGCTCGTCGACGGCGGCAAGGGCCAGCTCGACGCCGCGCGAAAGGCCCTGGAGGAGATCGGAGTCGCCGACGTGGCGCTGGTCGGTATCGCCAAGGGGCGCGACCGCGACGCCGGCCGCGAGACCTTCTTCGTACCGGGCCGCCCGCCGTTCAAGCTGCCGCCGCGCGACCCGACCCTCTACTTCGTGCAGCGCCTGCGCGACGAGGCGCATCGCTTCGCAATCGGGACCCACCGGGCCAAGCGCAAGCGGGAGCTGGTGCGCAACCCGCTCGACGAGATCGCGGGCATCGGCCCGAGCCGCAAGCGCGCGCTCCTGCACCAGTTCGGCACCGTGAAGGCGATCGAGCGGGCGGCCTACGAGGACCTCGCCAAGACGCCCGGCGTCAACGCCGCCACCGCGCGCGCCGTCTACGACTTCTTCCATGCGGGGGGCTGAGGCATGAGCGGAGCGGGAGGCTGAGGATGAGCGATCGCATCGGGGATTCGTCGGAATGGTTGACGCTCGCGCAGGCGCATGATTTCACCGGCGCGATGAACGCCGTCCTCCCCCGACGCCGGTCGCAGGCTTGGACGCTCGCGAACTGCCTGACCTACGGCCGCCTGGTCGCCGTCCCGGTGATGGTCGCGCTGCTGTTCTGGCCCGATTCGACCGCGATGCGCTTCACAGCCTTCGCGGTCTTCGTGCTCGCCGCGATCACCGACTACCTCGACGGCTACGTCGCCCGCGCCTACGCGCAGAGTTCGGCGCTCGGGCGCATGCTCGATCCGATCGCCGACAAGCTGCTGGTGGCCGCCTGCCTGCTGATGCTGGTGGCCGACCGCACCATCGTTGGCTCCTCCGTCTGGGCAGCGATCGTGATCCTGTGCCGCGAGGTGCTGGTCTCCGGGCTTCGCGAATACCTCGCCGAGCTGAAGGTCGGCGTGCCGGTGAGCAAGGTCGCCAAGTGGAAGACCACGGTGCAGCTCGTGGCTTTGGGTTTCCTTGTCGCGGGACCGGCGGGCGAGACGATCCTGCCCGGCACCGAGCGGATCGGCCTCGTCCTGCTCTGGCTCGCCGCCGCCCTGACGCTCTGGACCGGCTGGGACTACATGCGCGCGGGCATCAAGCACGTCATCGACGATCCGCGATAAGATCCCCGAATAGGGCGCGGGTCCATTCTCTCAGGGGGAGAGGGGGTAGCTCGGCGCCCGTCCCGCTGGGGCCGGCGTCGGACCAGGAAACCGAACCATGAAGCTCGTCTATTTCGCCTGGGTCCGCGAGCGCGTCGGGCGCCCCGAGGAGACCGTGACGCCGCCGGCCGAGGTGGCGACGGTGGGGGACCTCATCGGCTGGCTGAAGGGGCGCGGCGAGGAATATGCCTACGCCTTCGAGAAGGACGGCGTGGTCCGCGCCGCGATCGACAAGGTGCACGCCAAGCCCGACGCTGCGATCGCGGGCGCCCGGGAGATCGCGTTCTTCCCGCCGATGACCGGCGGTTAGGGCCGCCGCAGGGCCGCGGCCGCGATCAGCGCCGCGCCGAGCAGCGTCGCCGCCACCGGCGTCGCCGAGGCGTCGTGCCAGGCGGCGACGACCAGGGTGAAGCCGGCGCCGAAGGCCATCTGCAGGAAGCCGTAGAGGCTGGAGGCGGAGCCGGCCGCATGCGGGTCGACGTTCATCAGCCCGGCGACCGCGTTGGGGCCGAGCAGCCCGACGCCGACCGCGTACAGCACGAGCGGCGCGATCAGGCTCGTCACCGAGAGACCGCCCGCCTGGTCGATCGCGAGCAGCGAGGCGGCGCCCGCGAGGCACAGCCAGTTCCCGCTGCGGGCTGCCCGCAGGATCGGGACGCGGCCGGCGAGCCGGCTCGCCAGGGTCGCGCCTGCGACCATGCCGAACACCACGATCAGGCAATCGAGCCCGACCTCCTGCGTCGAGCGCCCGAGGCGATCGACCAGGAGGAACGGCGCCACCGCAAGGAAGGCGTAGAGGCTGGTCCCAGCACACGACCCGGCCACGACGTAGGCGCGGAAGGTCGGGTTCCGCAGCAGCCGAAGATAGCCGGCGGCCATCGCCCCGATTCCCGGCAGTGGCGTCTTGTGGCGGTTGGTCTCGGGCAGCAGTACGAGGACGAGGATGCCGAGCACCGCGACGAGGGCGGCGAGCGCGACGAACACCGCCCGCCAGCCGAAGGCATCCGAGATCAAGCCGCCCAGGCCCGGGGCCAGGGCCGGCGTCAGCGTCATCGCGAGCGTCAGGATCGCGAGCTTGCGCGTGGCGTCGGCGCTGGTCGAGACGTCGCGCACCATCGCCCGGCCGATCACCAGCGACCCGCAGGCCCCGAGCGATTGCAGGATGCGCGCGACGACGAGGACGCCGATGCTTTGCGCCGGGATCGCAAGGAGCAGCCCGAGCAGGTAGAGCGACAGCCCGCCGAGCAGCACCGGCCGGCGGCCGAACCGGTCGGAGAGCGGTCCGTAAACCAGCTGCCCGCTCGCGAGCCCGACGAGGTAGAGTGTGATAGTCAGCTGCGCCGCCGCCGGCGTCGTCCCGAGGTCGGCTGCCGCCGCCGCAAGCGCCGGCACGAAGACGTGCAGGGCCAGGGTCCCGGTCATCGTCACCGCGACGAGGAGCGGCAGCGGGGCCTTCTTCTCAGGGGGCGGTGGGGGCCGTCGATCGCGCAAAGGTGAGCGTCCCCGGTCGCAGCGTTTCCCGACGCCTGGGTCAGGCCGTTACTGCGAGCGGGCCCGGTCGACCACGGCGCGGGCCGCGGCGAAGGCCTCGTCGGCGTCGAGATGGGTGGTGTCGAGCCGCACCGCGTCGTCGGCCGCCTTGAGCGGGGCCGTGCTCCGCGCCGCGTCCCGGGCGTCGCGCGCCTCGATGTCGGCGAGGATGGCGGCCAGCGTCGTCGTCTCGCCCCGGTGTTCCAGCTCTCGATGGCGGCGGCGGGCACGCTCGGTTGCGTCGGCCGTGATGAACAGTTTGACCCGCGCGTCCGGGCACACCACCGTGCCGATGTCGCGCCCGTCGAGCACCGCGCCGGCGCTGGTGCCGGCGAAGCGCTGCTGCCAGGCCAGAAGCGCCGCGCGCACCGCCGGCACCGCCGAGATGCGCGAGGCCGCCTCCCCCATCGCCCGGTCGCGGAGGCGCGGGTCGGCGAGGCGGTCGGCGATCAGGCTCTCGGCGGCCCGGGCCGCCGCGGCTTCGTCGTCGAGGGAGGCGCCGGCGTCGAGCAGCGTCAGCGCGACGCCGCGATAGAGCAGGCCGGTGTCGAGGTGGGGCAGGCCGTAGTGCCGTGCGAGGCGCTGGGCGAGCGTGCCCTTGCCGGAGGCGGCCGGGCCGTCGATGGCGATGACCATGGCGTTCGGGTTGTCGGGCATCGGGTTACGCCCCGATCCCGGCGCCGAGCGCCTGCATCGTCGGCAGGAAGCTCGGGAAGCTCGTGGCGATCATCGCGCCGTCGTCGACGGTGACCGGCTTGGCGGTGGCCAGCCCCATCACCAGGAATGCCATGGCGATGCGATGGTCGAGATGGGTCGCGACCGTGCCGCCGCCCACCGGCGCGGTGCCGTCGCCGTGGACGATCAGGTCGTCGCCCTGGATCAGGTGGGCGACGCCGTTGGCCTTGAGGCCGGCGGCCACCGCGGCGAGCCTGTCCGATTCCTTTACCCGCAACTCGTGCAGTCCGTGCATCCGCGTTGTGCCCTCGGCGAACGCCGCGGCGACCGCGAGCACCGGGTACTCGTCGATCATCGCCGGCGCCCGCTCGGCCGGCACGTCGACGCCCCTGAGCCGGCTCGCACGGACGCGCAGGTCGGCGACGGTCTCGCCGCCCTCCTCGCGCTCGCGCAGGCGCTCGATGTCGGCGCCCATCTCGATGAGCGTCGTGATCAGCCCGGTGCGCAACGGGTTCATCATCACGCCCTCGATCGTGACCTCCGAGCCCGGCACGATCAGCGCGGCCACCAGCGGGAAGGCAGCCGAGGACGGGTCGGCCGGCACCACCACGTCGGTGCCGCGCAGCGTCGGCTGGCCGGTCAGCGTGATCGCGCGGCCGTGGCCGTCGGGCCCGTGTGGGACCACGGAGACTTCGGCGCCGAACAGGCGCAGCATCCGCTCGGTGTGGTCGCGGGTGGCCGCGGCCTCGATGACGGTGGTGGCTCCAGCGGCGTTGAGGCCGGCGAGCAGCACCGCGGACTTGATCTGCGCCGAGGCCGCCGGCGTCTCGTAGCGGATCGGGATCGCCTCGCGCGGGCCGCGCAACGTCAGCGGCACGCGGCCGCCCTCCGCCTCGGCCAGCACCTGTGTGCCCATGAGCCGGAGCGGATCGAGGATGCGGCGCATCGGCCGGCTGCGCAGGGAGGCGTCGCCGTCGAAGGTTGCGGTGACCGGCTGGCCGCCGACCACGCCCATCATCAGGCGCGAGCCAGTGCCGGCATTGCCGAAATCGAGGGTCTCGGCCGGATCGGACAGGCCGCCGACGCCGACGCCGCGGACGACCCAGCGCCCCTCGCCCAGGCGCTCCATTGAGGCGCCGAGCGCGCGGGCGCTGGCGGCGGTGCGCAGCACGTCGTCGCCCTCCAGCAGGCCCTCCACCCGCGTCTCGCCGATGGAAAGCAGGCCGAGGATCATCGCCCGGTGCGAGATCGACTTGTCGCCGGGCGGGCGAAGCCGCCCACGCAGGGGCGCGCCGGGCGCGGCGGTCAGCGGAGTCGGCTCGGAATCGTGCGACACGGGCGGTCAACTTCGCGAGGGCATCCGGGCCGAGGCCTGGGGATCGCCGGAAGGCGCTGGGGCGCCGAAAGCCGTCGCGACGCCGGGGCGTCGTGCGGGAACATGGGGCGGTCGGTTATCACGCGCGCCGCGATCCGTCATCCGAGGCGCAGCTCGATCCGGTGTCCAGTGAGGCTCAGGCGCGCACCGAATGTCGCCGACGAACGACCCAAGTTCATTTTTCGGCAAAAAGGGGGTTGAGTCCGATCCGACGCCCGCCTATAGAACCGCCCTCGCCGGACGGCATCGCCGGGCCAGCGAGACACCAGCGCGGACCTCCAGAGCCGCGGTGGAAGAGAGTGGGGCCTTAGCTCAGCTGGGAGAGCGCTTCCATGGCATGGAAGAGGTCATCGGTTCGATCCCGTTAGGCTCCACCACTCTCCCTTTCCAACTCAATTTGCTTCGATAGGCACCCCGTAAAGGTGCGCTCGGTGTTTAGCAAAAAACGGGCGCTCGCATCGTGTCTCGCACGCGCGGCTGCTCGTTTCAGGCTGCTCCTACGCGTCAGCTTTCCTGCATCGGATCGCCATCGGCGCGTGCGCGCGGCCGGCGGGTTGCGTTCATCCTGATCGGTCGCGGTGGAATTTTTCCCGCCTCTCCGAGGAACCGAATCGTCTACCACGCCCTTCATCGCTCAATCAGTGGTTGTGTATGAGGCCGTGATGGTTGCGATCGTGATGGCGGCGCTGTTCGGTGCGGGTGCGTCGACGCTGTTGCTGGCGAAATTCGGCTTGCTGACCGCACTCCTGGCGATCCCCATCGGTGGAAGCGCTGCCGGCATGGCGGCCGCATTGGGCTTGGCCGTGGCGCGGGATCGGCACTTTCGGGGCCGGACGTGCGAACCTCGTGTTGCGGTGCGCGCCTTCCCCGTCGCTCGTTGACCCGACGCCTCCGTCGCCCGTGCTTCAGCCGTGCCTGTCCAGGAACTGTGCGAGGTAGGCCCCAGCTGCGTCCGGCCGTTCCACGGCGAGGAGGTGGGCGGCCTGCGGCAGGATCACGAGCTCCGCCTGACGGATGCCCTGGCAGATCTCTTCGGCCATCGCAGGCGGGGTGGCCGGGTCGTCTCGTCCTGCGACGATCAGCGTCGGGGCGGTGATCGCCGGGAGCCTCGGGCGCAGGTCCATCCGGCCGATCGCGCCGCAGCAGACCGCGTATCCGACGGCGTCGCAGGCCGTGAACGCGTGACGAATCGGCTCGACCACGTCCGGATGCCGCTCGGGAAAGCCCGGCGTGAACCAACGGCCGAGCGTCGCCTCGACGATCGCCCCGGTGCCCTCCGCCCGCACCGTCGCGGCGCGGGCGTTCCAGCTCGCCTCGCTCGGCATGTGGGCGGCGGTCGCCATCAGGGTTAGGCTCGCCACGCGGTCGGGCGCGGCGCTCGCCAGCGCCTGCATCGTCATGCCGCCGAGCGACAGGCCGACGGCGTGGATGCGGGCGATGCCGAGCGTGTCGAGCAACGCGAGAAGGTCGCCGGCGAGGTCGTCGATCTCGGCCGGTGCGTCCTGGGTCGCCGAGCCGCCGTGGCCGCGGGTGTCGTAGCGCAGGATGCGGTAGCGGTCGGAGAGGCGCGGCATCAGCGCGTCCCACATGACCAGCGTGGTCCCGAGCGAATTCGAGAACGCCACCACCGGCGCGTCCTCCGGGCCGGAGAGGGTGTGGTGCAGGGAAGCGGGCGCCATGGTCAGGCCGCGAGCCCAAGGACGGCGCGCGCCTCGGCCGGGTTCGCCACTCGGCGGCCGTGACGGCGCACCGCCTCGGCCGCGAGCCCGACGAGCTCGGCGTTGCTCGCGGCGAGCCGATCCTTCGTGATCCGGATGTTGTCCTCGAGGCCGGTGCGGACCGCGTCGGCGCCGCGCGCCAGCGCCCACTCCATCACGATCGCCTGGTTTCGGCCGATGCCGGCGGCGGTCCAGGTCGCCCCGGGCAGGATGCGCCGGCTCTCGGCGAGCAGGATGTCGAGCAGGTGCTCATCGGCCGGCATCGCGTTCTGAACGCCCATCACGAACTGCACGTGCGGACGCGCGTCGATCAGGCCGGCCTCGACGAGGCGCCGGGCGCCGTGGAGGTGCGACAGGTCGAAGATCTCGATCTCGGGCCGCACGCCGTATCGCTTCATTTGCGTGGCGAGATCGGTGACCAGGGTGGCTGCGTTCTCGTAGACGATGGTCGGGAAGTTGACCGATCCGGTCGAGAGCGAGGCCATGTCCGGCCGGTGCTGCAGCGAGAGCCCGCGGCTCGCCGGGTCGCGTCCCCGCCCGCCGGTGGAGAACTGCACCACGAGGCCGGGGCAATGCTTGCGCAGGCCCTCCTGAACGGCGGCGAAGCGATCGGGGTCTGAGGACGGCGTCTCGTCGTCGTTGCGCACGTGAATGTGCGCCAGCGTCGCCCCCGCCTCGTAGGCCTGATGCGTCGACTCGACCTGCTCGGCCACGGTCACCGGAAGCGCCGGGTTGTCCGCCTTGCGCGGCACCGAGCCGGTGATCGCCACGGCGATGACGACGGGCGCGCTGGTCTCGATCTGGCTCATGGTCCCTCCGTGGGTCGGCCGCGTCTCCGCGCGCTGCCGACGGATGTAGACCGCCGCGCCCGCGCGCAAAGCCCGGGACGGAGACAGCGCCGCCGCTCTGTCCGCACCGGCGCGGCCCGCTTGATGCGGCGGTCGCACCGGTTCATGGGTTGATGGTCCGCGCCGCGGTCCGCGAGTCGAGCGCGAGCGACCGCGAGCCGCGTGCGATGGAGGATGTCATGAGCCGTCTCGTCACCGTGCTGAACGGTCCGAACCTGAACCTCCTCGGCCGGCGCCAGCCGGAGATCTACGGCCATGAGACCCTGGCCGACATCGAGGCCGCCTGCCGGGCGCTCGCCGACGAGCTCGGGCTCGGGCTGCAGTTCCACCAATCGAACCACGAGGGCGAGCTGATCGATTGGATCCACGCGGCGCGGGACGAGGCCGCCGGCATCGTCATCAACCCGGCCGCCTTCACTCACACCTCGGTGGCGTTGCTCGACGCGCTCAACGCCTTCGACGGGCCGGTGATCGAGGTGCACATCTCGAACGTCCACAAGCGCGAAACCTTCCGGCACCATTCCTACGTCTCGCTGCGCGCCGACGGCGTCATCGCCGGGCTCGGCACCGAGGGTTACGGGCTGGCGCTCCGCCGCGTCGCGACGCTGATCGGCCTGGCCGAGGCGGCGCGCTGATGCGTGACGGCGCGGTGGACCGCGACAGGAGCGTGCACGCGGCGCATGGACGGTTCGGCCGCCGATGCCTATGGCGTTGCGCGAGCCCGCGTCCGCCGGTCCGGGTGCTCCTCCTGCTTGCGATGGCGATGTTCGGTTCGATGCGTCCCGTCTCGGCCGAACCGGTCCCGCCCGCCGAGGCGACGGCTGGGCTGGTCGCGGCCCTCCAGGCCCGCATCCTGTCCGGCCACAGCGCTACCGCGGTGCTCGAGGCGTGGTGCGCCGAGCGCGGCCTGTCGGCCGACCCGCACCTCGTCGCCCGCCGGATCTCGGGCCCCGACAAGCCCCTCGACGCGGCCCAGCGCCAGCGGCTCGGGCTCGCGCCGGACGAGCCCGTCCGCTACCGGCGGGTCCGGCTCGCCTGCGGCGTCCACGTTCTGTCGGAGGCCGACAACTGGTACGTGCCGGGCCGGCTCACGCCCGCGATGAACGCGGCTCTCGACGAGACCGACGCGCCGTTCGGCCGGGTGGTGCGCCCGCTGGAGCCGACCCGGCGCAACGTCGCGCTGCGGCCGCTGCGCGACCCCGACGCCCCTCCCCCGGGGCCGGACGACCCGCTGTTCGAGATCGACGCAGTGCTTGCGACCGGGGCCGGCCTGCCGTTCTGCGAGGTCGCCGAGACCTATCTCGGGGCCGTGCTCGGGCGCGGGCTCTAGCGGACGCTTCCGCGGCTTGCGGGAGCGCGGTGCGCGCGGCTATTGCCGGGGCGATCGCCTGGACGGGCGGCACCCTCGGAGACCCCGCATGAGACCGGCAACAGTGTTCGCTCCCGCCCTCGTCGCCCTCTGCCTCGCCGGCGGCGGCGCGCAGGCGCAGAAGGCCGCCGACCCGGCCGGGATCTGGCTGACCGAGACCGGCGATTCCAAGGTTCGGCTGTCGCGGTGCGGCGCCGGGTATTGCGGCACCATCGTCAGCACCACGGGCAAGGGCCTCGACGCCAACAACCCGGACCCGGCCCTACGCGCCCGCAGCGTCGTCGGCGTGCAGATCGTCAACGCCACGAACGCATCGGGCGACGGCTATTCCGGCACCCTCTACAATCCGAAGGACGGGAAGACCTATTCCGGCTCGCTCAAGATGACCGGCCCGAACGCGATCGAAGTTTCGGGCTGCGTGATGAGCGTGTTCTGCAAGCGCCAGACCTGGAAGCGGGTGGGCTGAAGGTTTCCGCGGTTTATCGTCTGGCGATTCAGGCTGCGTACCCTCCCCCGCACCCAAGTCGGGCTTGCCCGACTCGGGCACACAGAGTGCGGACCTCGGGCAAGCCCGAGATCCGTCGGGGGGAGGCAGCGCGCGCACGACCGGACCGATTGGCCGACAACAGGTTCGATGGACGCTTAGCCGGCGGCGGCGGCAACCGCCGCGGTGATGGCGTCGAGGGCGGCCTGTGCGCCGCCGCCCTCGGGGCCGCCGGCCTGGGCCATGTCGCGCCGGCCGCCGCCGCCCTTGCCGCCGAGATGGCCGGCGCCGGCCCGCACCAGGGCGACGGCGTCGTAGCGCTCGGTGAGGTCGGCGGTGACGCCGACCACGAGACCGGCCTTGCCGTCGGCGCCGACGCCGACGATGACGACGATGCCGGAGCCGAGCTTCTGCTTGCCGGCATCGGCCAGGCTCTTGAGGTCGCGCATCTCGACGCCCTCGATGGCGCGCGCCATCAGCTTGACGCCGGCCACCTCCGTGGCCTCGTCGCCGCCTCCGGCGCTGCCGCCCATCGCCAGCTTCTTGCGCAGGTCCGAGACCTCGCGCTCCAGCCGGCGGCGATCCTCCAGCAGCCCTGTGAGCCGGTCGGACACCTCCGCCACCGGCGCCTTGAGCTGGGAGGCGAGCGCCCCGAGGGTGCGGCTCTCCTCGCTGCGGTGTCGGCGGGCGGCGTCGGCCGTCATCGCCTCGATGCGGCGGATGCCGGCGCCGACCGCGCTCTCGGCGAGGATCGTGATGGTGCCGATGTCGCCGGTGCGGGCGGCGTGCGTGCCGCCGCAGAGCTCGATCGAGAAGCTCTGTAGGCGCCCGCCCTCGACCTCCCGCCCGGCCTCGTCCACCGGCCGGCCCATGGAGACGACGCGGACCTCGTCGCCGTACTTCTCGCCAAACAGCGCGCGGGCGCCGGATTCGATCGCCTCGTCCACCGCCATCAGCTTGGTCACCACCGGCGCGTTCTGCAGCAGCACCGCGTTGGCGATATCCTCGACGCGGGCGAGTTCGGCTGCCTCGATCGGCTTCGGGTGGGAGATGTCGAAGCGTAGGCGCTCGGACGAGACGAGCGAGCCCTTCTGCGCGACGTGGTCGCCGAGCACCTGGCGCAAGGCTTCGTGCAGGAGGTGGGTGGCGGAGTGGTTGGCGCGGATCGCGGCCCGGCGGGCGTGGTCGACCTTCAGCTCGACGGCCTGGCCGACGCTTAGCGTGCCTTCGTCCACGCTGACGTGGTGGACGAAGAGATCGCCGAGCTTCTTCTCGGTGTTGGTGACCCGCGCCTTCAGCCCCGGCGCCGCGAGCGTGCCGGTGTCGCCGACCTGGCCGCCCGATTCGGCGTAGAACGGCGTCTGGTTGGCCACGAGCAGCCCGCTCTCGCCGGCCTGTAGGGCCTCGACCTCGGCGCCGTCGCGCAGCAGCGCCGTCACGACGCCCTCGGCGGCCTCCGCCTCGTAGCCCAGGAACTCGGTGGCGCCGGTTCGGTCGCGCACGGAGAACCACACGGTCTCGGTGGCGGCCTCGCCCGAGCCCGACCACGCCGCGCGCGCCGCCTGCTTCTGGCGCTGCATCGCGACGGCGAAGGCGTCGGTGTCGACGCCGATGCCGCGGGCCTTCAGTGCGTCCTGCGTCAGGTCGAGGGGGAAGCCGTAGGTATCGTAGAGGGTGAAGGCGGTCTCGCCGGCGAGGTTCTGGCCGGCGGCGAGGTCGCGGGTCTCGGCGTCGAGGATCGCGAGGCCGCGCTCCAGGGTGCGGCGGAAGCGGGTCTCCTCGAGGCGCAGGGTCTCGGAGATCAGGCTCTCGGCCCGCACCAGCTCGGGGTAGGCCTGCCCCATCTCGCGCACCAGCGTCGGCACCAGGCGGAACATCACGGGCTCGCGCGAGCCGAGCAGCTCGAGGTGGCGCATGGCGCGGCGCAGGATGCGGCGCAGCACGTAGCCGCGGCCCTCGTTGCCCGGCAGCACGCCGTCCCCGATCAGGAAGCTGCCGGCGCGCAGGTGGTCGGCGATGACGCGGTAGGAGGCGACGTTGGAGGCCTCCGGCGGCCGGCCGACCGCGTGCGACACGGCGTCGATCAGCGCGCGGAAGAGGTCGGTCTCGTAGTTCGAGGTCACGCCCTGTAGGATCGCGGCCATGCGCTCGAGGCCCATGCCGGTGTCGATCGACGGACGCGGCAGGACCAGCCGGTTGCCCGGCTCGACCTGCTCGTACTGCATGAACACGAGGTTCCAGAACTCGAGGAAGCGGTCGCCGTCTTCGTCGGGCGAGCCGGGTGGGCCGCCGGCGAGCCCCGGACCCTGGTCGATGAAGATCTCCGAGCACGGCCCGCAGGGACCGGTGTCGCCCATCTGCCAGAAGTTGTCCGAGGTGCCGATGCGGATGATCCGGTCGTCGGAGAACCCGGCGATCTTGCGCCACAGCGTCGCCGCCTCGTCGTCGTCGGCGTAGACGGTGACCAGGAGCCGGTCCGGCTTCAGGCCGAACTCCTTGGTGATCAGGTTCCAGGCCAGCTCGATCGCTCGCGGCTTGAAGTAGTCGCCGAACGAGAAGTTGCCGAGCATCTCGAAGAAGGTGTGGTGACGCGCGGTGTAGCCGACGTTGTCGAGGTCGTTGTGCTTGCCGCCGGCGCGGACGCATTTCTGCGCCGTCGTCGCCTGGCTGTAGGGGCGCTTCTCGACGCCGGTGAAGACGTTCTTGAACTGCACCATCCCGGCGTTGGTGAACATCAGGGTCGGGTCGTTCTTCGGCACGAGCGAGGACGAGGGCACGATCGTGTGCCCCGCACCCGCGAAGTAGTCGAGGAAGGCCGACCGGATCTCGTTGACGCCGCTCATCGGATAACTCTGTGCTGGGCCGGGCTTTTTCGCGCGGCGACGCCCGGCCGTCCCGGGCCGTTCGTCGCGGATGCGCCCTCATACGGAGGGACGGGCTCCAAGTCACGGGTTCCGATCACAAGTCACAGTTTCCGATCATGGGTTCGCAACTTGGGTCCGCGCGAAGGGCTCGCGAGAGGGTAGCGGATGCCTGGGCGCGCAAAACCGGCGGCGCCACCGGAATAACCCAACCGCGGCCGTGTTGTCGCCACATCTGTCAAGCCAGATCAGGGGGTGGCGCCGCCGTCGGCGCGAAATTGGGATTTTGAGTCGCACATGCTGGGCCGCACCGTCGGAACGTCTCGCAAGGCCATCACGTCCAGCACCGCCGGCGTCTCCAAGGTGGCGCCCGCGGGCCGTTTCGGCGCAGGCGCCGCCGACTGCATCACCCTCTCCGCCCCGGTCGGCCGCGGCCACGGCAGCCGCCCGGCGCTCGCCCGCTCCGTCCTCTCGATGTCGCTGTTCGCCGGCGCGCTGAGCGCCCTGCTGATCGGCTCGGGCGTCGAGCTCGGCAAGATCGGCCTCGAGAACGCGGTGTCGTCGGCCCAGGCCGCCACCGAGATCCCGATGCCCCGCCCGCGCATCCAGGTGAGCGCGCTGCCGCCCGTCGTCGCCGAGGCGCCGGTGGTGCTGCGCGCCTCCTCGGCCTTCGCCGCGGTCCACGACCTGGACACCGAGCTCGGCTCCAACGCGGTCGACCGCGTCTCCTACGACTTCCTGCTCTCGGAGAGCGCCGGCGGCGACCCGAACGACGTGCTTGAGTTCGGGCCGATGAAGATCCGCCGCCACATCGTTCAGACGATCGTGCGCGCCGCCCAGGCCGTGCAGACCGATCCGGTGCTGCTGATGGCGGTGGCCGACAAGGAATCGAGCTTCATCACCGCCGTGCAGGCGAAGACCTCTTCGGCCACCGGTCTGTACCAGTTCATCGAGCGGACCTGGCTCGGCTGCGTGCGCGACTTCGGCGCCAAGTACGGGATGGAGAAGGAGGCGTCGGTGATCGTCCCCGACGCCAACGACCGGCCGACGGTGGCGGATGCCGCCGAGCGCACCCGGATTCTCGAATTGCGCCGCGACCCCTACCTCTCGGCGCTGCTCGCCGGCGAGATGCTGAAGCGCGACGCCGCGCGGATCTCCCTGCGGATCGGGCGCGAGCTGTCGCTCGGCGAGGTCTACCTCGCCCACTTCCTCGGGCCGGACGACGCCGAATCGTTCCTTGCCAAGGTCGTCGACAAGCCCGGTGCCGCCGCCGCCCAGCTGCTTCCCGGGCCGGCGCGTGCCAACCGCTCGATCTTCTTCGCCTCCGAGCGCAGCCGTCGCCGCAAGGCCGCGAGCTTGTCGGTCGCCCAGGTCCACGAGAAGTTCGAGGCGATGATGAGCGCCCGCGGCGCGCGCTACCGCGACGTCCGCGCCGTGTCGGGCGTGATGGCCTACGCCGACGCCGACGCGACGGCCCGCTGATTTTTCGCGGTCCGCCCGGATCGAACGACCGCCTGAATCGTGGAGCCGGCGCAACTGACGGCGCGTTCCCGACTTCTTGCTTCAAGAGCCTCCGCATCCGCGGGGCGCGACGCGAAGACTTCGGGGGAAGTTCTTGACCAATCCGCTGCGCCACCGGCCCATCGACACCTTGAGCCCCGACATCCCCCTCGACCGGATCGGGGAGACCCTGGCCTCGTTCTACGACAGCCTGGTCGCCGAGGGCGTGCCGGAGCATCTGGCCGCCCTGGTACGCAAGGTCCGGCAGTCCGAGGCCGGCGAGCCTGCCGCGGCACCGGTCGCACAGCTGCAGCGCATCGCGCTGGTGGTCGAGGACAACCGGGAAGTGCGCGTCCTCGCCGAGGCCCTGCTCGAGGAGACCGAGCTCGCGGTGGTCGGCTGCGACAGCGCCGAGGCGGCGCTCGCGGTTCTGCAGGCGCGCGGCGGCGACGTCGCCCTGGTCTTCGCCGACGTGCGCCTCGCCGGTGAGATGGACGGGCTCCAGCTGGCGCATGCGGTCGCGACGCTGTGGCCGCGGGCGCGGCTGGTCGTCACCTCCGGGCATTGCGTCGGCCGCCCCGAGATTCCGGTGGAGGCTGTCTTCATTCAGAAGCCCTGGCGCGCCTTCGACGTGCTGGTGGAAGCCGAGCGTGCCGTGGGCGGGTCGGCGCCGCCGATCCGCTGACGCCAAACGTTTCCTCGACGGAAGTGTTTCCTCCGTGATGCCGAGTCGGGACGGGCGCCGAGGCGTGATACTTGCAGCGTGGCCGTCGCACCGGCGCATCCGCGGAGTGTTACGTCCTTGCCGATCCTGTCCGTCCGGCACGTCACCGTGTACCGCTACCGCCGCCCGGTCTCGTTCGGTGAGCACCGGATCATGTTCCGCCCGCGGGACAGCTACGACCAGCGCCTGATCGAGGCCACCCTGGACATCGACCCGCTGCCGGCGAGTGTGCGGTGGATGTTCGACGTGTTCGGCAACTGCGTCGCGATCGCGAGCTTCGACACGCGTAGCGACACGCTCCGGTTCACTTGCGGCATCACCCTCGACCACACCCCAGAGCACGCGCCCGTATTCCCGCTGGCGCCGCACGCGACCCACTATCCCTTCGGCTACGGCGTCGAGGATATGCCGGACCTGTCGCGCTCGATCGAGCGACAATGGCCCGACACCCACCACATGGTCGATGCCTGGGCACGCAGCTTCATCCCGGCCGACGGCCGCATCCCGACGCAGGACCTGCTCGCCGACATGACCCGCGGCATCCGCTGCAACTTTACCTACCTCGCCCGCAGCGAGAAGGGCGTGCAGGACCCGGTGACGACGCTCCGCCTCAAGCGCGGCTCGTGCCGCGACTTCGCGGTACTGATGATGGAGGGCGTGCGCTCCCTCGGCATGGCGGCCCGCTTCGTCTCCGGCTACCTCTACAATCCGCGCAACGACCGCGACCGCCACGTCGGCGGCGGCTCGACCCATGCCTGGGTCGGCGTCTACCTGCCCGGCGCCGGCTGGATCGAGTTCGATCCGACCAACGGCATCGTCGGCAACCGCGACCTGATCCGCGTCGCCATCGCCCGCGACCCGCGGCAGGCGGTGCCGCTGCACGGCTCGTATTTCGGTCTGACGAGCGACGACCTCGGCATGCGCGTCGACGTCGCCGTGACGGAGACATCAGCACCGGACCTCGTCCCGGCGCATTAGGCATCTCGGCGCGCCAGAGCGGACACGCCCGGCGCGCGCTTCGGTGAGAAAGGTTGGCAGGTGGCGCGATGAAGATCAGGACCGGTTTCGATATCGCCTTCGACTCAGCGCAGCCGACCCCGATGATCCTGATGCTCAGCATCCACCCGTCACGCCTGCCGGACCTGGTGACGCCGCAGGCGATCAGTTTCGATCCGCCGATCCCCTGCCATCAATACGAGGATGCCTTAGGCAACCTCTGCCATCGCATCGTCACGCCGACCGGCCCGCTGACGATCTCGGCCGACTTCACGGTGCGGGATTCCGGCCTGCCGGACGCATATGCGCCGGATGCGCGGCAGTTCGCGGTGCAGAACCTGCCGGACGAGGTCCTCGTCTACCTCCTCGGCTCGCGCTACTGCGACACCGACAAGCTCTCGCAGACCGCTTGGTCGCTGTTCGGCGCGACGCCGGAGGGCTGGGCCCGGGTCCAGGCGATCGTCGACTACACCCACGAGCGCATCCGCTTCGACTACATGCGCGCCGACGCCACCCGCAGCGCCCATGACGGCTTCATGCAGCGCGAGGGCGTGTGCCGCGACTTCGCGCACCTGGCCGTCACCTTCTGCCGCTGCATGAACATCCCGGCGCGCTACTGCACCGGCTATCTCGGCGATATCGGCGTGCCGAAGGACCCGGCGCCGATGGACTTCTCCGCCTGGTTCGAGGTCTACCTCGACGGGCCGCAGGGCGGATGCTGGTACACGTTCGACGCCCGCCACAACGCACCGCGCATCGGCCGCATCGTCATGGCCCGAGGGCGCGACGCCACCGACGTCGCGATCACCACCAACTTCGGCTACGTGCACCTAGCCCGCTTCGACGTGCACACCGACGAGATGGCATGAGCGCGCCCCGCCGGGCGGGTCACATCTTCGCCGGCCACGTCTTGTCCGCTTACGTATTCCCGCGCCGCTGAAATCTTCGCCCGGCCGTGGAACCCTCTGCCTATGCTCACGCTTGTAATGGCAAAGGTTACTGCACAGGTAGGCCACATCATGAAGACCTCAGCCACCGCTCTCGCCGCCCTCCTCGGACTTTCGATTGTTGCCAGCGTGCCGGCCATGGCCGCCTCGACCTACGATCCCTTCGGCACCGATGCCGGATACGAGGAAGACCAGTCTTACGGTTACCAGGGCACGCAGAACCGCGACTATTACGGTCAGCAGCCCGCCTACTCCCCCGGCTACGGCCAGGGTGTCCAGGCCGCGCCGCAGGCGCAGGTCCAGCCGATCCCCCGCGAGATCGTGGCGTTCAACGGCAACTACGCCCCAGGCACCGTCGTCGTCTCCACCGCCGAGCGTCGCCTGTACTTCGTGATGCCGAACGGCGAGGCGATCCGCTACGGGGTCGGCGTCGGCCGTCCCGGCTTTACTTGGTCGGGCACCAAGACCGTGACCGCCAAGAAGGAGTGGCCGTCGTGGACGCCCCCTGCCGCGATGATCGCCCGTCGCCCCGACCTGCCGCGCTACATGGCCGGCGGCATCGAGAACCCGCTCGGCGCGCGCGCCATGTACATCGGCAACACCGAGTACCGCATTCACGGCTCCAACGAGCCGGACACGATCGGTCAAGCCGTGTCCTCGGGCTGCATCCGGATGACCAACGACGATGTCACCGACCTATACGAGCGCGTGAAGGTCGGCGCCAAGGTCGTCGTCCTGAACTGATCTCGCGCGACGCAACTTCGCGATCCGATTGGGGCCGCGCCATCCGGAAGGGTGGCGCGGCCCTCGTCATTCCGCTGCGTAGGCGTCGTCGACCGCGTAGAGGCGGCACGGCTTGCCGCCGGCCGACGATTCGCAGCGATGCAGCTCCGCCTCGATCGCCGCCGCCTTCGTGCCCTGCGCGGTCTGCCACGCGTAGGCGCTACCTGCGCTGACGGCGAAGGCCTTGTGCGAGGCCGCCGCGCGATAGGTGTCGAAATCCCTACGTTCGCCGGCGCCGACCTGCGGCGGCGGTCGGATGGCCGCGCGCCTGGAGGAAGGCCTCGACGATCGGCTCCCAGATCGGTCCGCCCCCTTGCGTGAACAGGCCGTGCCCGTCCGAGCCCGTCGGCGGCCCAACGCGGCGAGCCGTGGCTGATCAGCGCCAAGAGATGCCGGCCCAGGGTGCCGGGCGTCATCACCAGGGCATCGAGCCCCTCCGGCCCGGCGACGTCCATCGGAGCCCGAATCGCTTCCGTGCCGAGCCCCTGCGCCGACGCGGCGGCGACACCGAGCCCCGACGCGAGGCCGACGCCCGCGAGCCATCGCGCGCTCAGCGAATCGCCCGTCGCGGGCCTGCGGCCGGATCGTCCGTTCAGGGCACCACGCGGCCGACCGCGGTCTGCGGCTGGCTGAAGGAGGCGATCGGCATGTCGCAGAAGCAGCGCGCCCCGAGCGGGCGCGGACCCGGCAGCGGGCAGGAATAGGGCTGCGGCCCGGAGAGGCCCTGCTGGACCGCATCGCAGTTCAGGCCGACCGGGCGGGCCGGGCCCGGGCGCTCGCCGCGCCGCGGGTAGACGGGACGTTCGTCGTAGGCCGGGCGCTCCTCGTAATACCCGCGCCGCGGCGCATCGTAGTACTGCGCGTCGGCGGCCTGCACGGCGCAGGTCGCGAGGAGGGCGGCGAGGCCGAGGCGTGTGATCTGTCGCATGGCATCCCTGTCGGCGGAGGGTCTGATGCCCGGTCCGGGCGCGACGCAGGCATGCCCGCGCAATCGGGGCGAAAACGAGACGGCCCGCCCCCGATGGATCGGGAACGGGCCGGGAGCGGGCGCGGGTGGCCCGCCCTCGAGGGGCGAGCCTGGCGGCGGGCTTAGTGGGTCGCCTTGTTGGCGGCGTCCTGCGAGTCGTGCGCGGCCTGCTTGGCGGCGTCGGCGCCCTGCTCCATCGCCTTGCGGGCGTTGTCGGCACCTTCCTGCATCGCGGACTTGGCGCGCTCGGCACCCTGCTGCATCGCGTTCTGGGCGAGGCCGCCGAAATCCTTGGCCTGCGCCTGGATCGCGGCGAACTGGCTGCGCACGAACTCGGCCTGGTGCTGCATCGCCTCCTGCACGTCCTTCGAACGGACGAGCTTCTGCGCGAGGTCGAAGGCGGCGTTGACGTTCTGCTCGGCATACTCGAAGCCGCGGGAGGACACGTCCTTGACGCTAGTGCGGGTCACCTCTGTGGAGCCGGTGACGGTCTCCGCGGTGCGGCGTGCGGCGCCGATGAAGCTGTCGAAGGCCTTGCGGGCCTGGTCGACGCTCTTCTCGGCGAAGTCGCGCATCTCGGTCGGGACTTCGTAGGTCGGGGGATTGCTCATCGCTCGTCTCCTCTCACGTTGCCTGTGGACGCATCATTGTGCGCTGCACAATAACACATGTATCATCGTACGCTACCCGCCGGAGCAGCATTAACGTTGATGCGAGGTAAACGTGTGACGGACGCGCGAAAGGTCCAGCGTCCGGAGCCGCTCCGCCTACAATAAGCCTTGGGCAATCATATTTTCCGTCACGAAACGGGCTGGGGCGCGGCCGATGGGGACTGTTCGGTGAACGTTGGCGACAGCACGCGCGCGGGCCTCCAGGCCGCACTGGAGGCCTGGGCGGGCGATCCCGTCCTGGCCGCGCCGCTAGCTGATTCGGCGCGCGCCTTCCTCGTCCTCGACGGGATGGCGACCACGATCCTGCACGCCTCGCCGGCCGCCGTGCCGTTCCGCGACGCGGTGGCGGATGAGGTGGGCCGCTTGAGCCCCGGCCTCGCCGGCCAGATCCGCGCCGTCAGCGGCATTGCCCGGCCGCGGCTCGTGCGCTTGCGCCTCGATCCCCGTCGGATCGCGCCGCCGACCGCGTGCCTGATCGCGGGCGGCACCGTCGAGGCCGCGCCCGCCCTGCTCCTCGTCGCCCTCGGCCCCCTCCCCGCGATTCGCCCACGCGCCGTCCGGGCCGATCCGGCGCCGGATCGCCAAGCGGCGTCCGCCGAGCCGACCGGACACGCCGCACCGGATGCGCCCGGCGATTCCGACCGAGCCGTCGCGCCGGCGGCGGGCGACCGCTTCGTCTGGCGGAGCGACGCCGGCGACCGCATCGCGACGATCTCGGGACCATCCTTCGAAGCGCTCGCGCCGCGCCTCGTCGGGCGCAGCTGGGCCAACCTCGCCGAGGCCGGCCAGCTGCGCGACGCCGACGCGTTCCTCGCTGCGGTCGAAACCCGGCACACCTTCCGCGCCCTGCCGGCGGTTCTGGATGCCGGCACAGTCGGCACGCTCGCCCTCGACCTGTCCGGCGCCTGCCTCGGCCGCAGCGGCGACGCGTTCTCGGGTCTGGGCGGGTACGGCGTCGTGCGCGCCGTGACCGCGCCGGCCGTGGCGACCGTACCGCCGGCCGCCCCGGTAGAAACGCATCCCGATCCGGTTGAAACCGCAAGCGTCGAGGTGCCGGACTTCGATCTTCCGTCCGACGCGAATACCGACCGCCCGAATGCCGCCGGTGAGCCGGATCGTGTGCTCCCCGACATCCGCAACGCCGCATGGCCTCCGGTCGCGGTCGCGACCGAACACCTCGACGACCATGCGGCTGGCGATCCCTGGTCCGGCGCGCGTGGCCCCGGTCGGGGGCACGAGGCCGTCGGCGTGGCACCGAACGCTCTCCTCTCCCGTGTGGTGCCGGAACCCGTCGCGCCGAGCCTTCCCATCGACCGCCCGGTGGCGGCGCAGGAGGGTACCGATGCCGCCCTGTCGGTGACCGAGCACGCGGCCTTCCGCGAAATCGCGCGCGCCCTCGGCGCCCGCTACGCAGGAGACGACGAGGTTCGCGAGGCGATCGACGCGGATGCGCGTGGCGCGGGCGCGGCGGTGATGCCCTTCCCTGTGCCGAGGCCGGCCGAGACGCCGCCGCCGGCACCACGGGACACGTTGCCGCCGCCGCTAGACGACGTTCCGGCCGCGCTCCTGATCCATCGCGGCGACGCGGTGCTGGCCGCCAACCGCCGCCTGCTCGACCTGACGGGCCATGCCGACCTGGCGAGCCTGCAGGCGGCCGGGCTCCGTCGCCTGTTCCGCGGGCTGCCTCCGGCACCGTCCGGCGGCGATCCGGCGGCGTCGGACGGCCCCCGCATCATCGAGACGGCGCAGGGCGGCAGCCGGCCGGTCGCGGTGGAACGCGGGCCGATGGCCTGGGACGGCGCGCCGGCGACCTGCCTCATCCTGCGCGTGGTCGCCGAGGCCGATCCGGCCCGCGAGCGGGCGGCCGAGCGCTTGGCCGAGTCGTTTCGCGAGCGTCACGCCGCCGACGCCCGCGCGACCCTCAACGCCCTCGACGACGGCGTCGTCACCCTCGATGCGGCCGGCCGCATCGTCGCGATGAACCGCGCCGCCGCCGCCCTGTTCGCCTGCGAGCCGCGCGAGGTGGTCGGCACCGCCTTCGATTCCCTGTTCGATGCCGCGCAGCGGGACGTGGTCCGCGCCGCCCTCGCCGGCCTCGGCACCGAAATCAGCATCGCCGCCAGCGGCCGGCCCGTGACGCTGCGTGTGTCGGTCCGAGAGGGCGCCCGCGTCGCGGTACTGCGCGCGCCGTCCGAGGTCGCGGCGCGGAGCACTTCGGATGTCGATCCCCAAGCCTTCGATCCCCAAGCCTTCGATCGCCCCGCCTTCCTTGGGCGCCTCGACCGCGAGATCCGCACGCCGGTCGAGGGCATCGTCGGCCTCGCCGACGGCATCCTCGCGGAACCGCACGGGGTGCTCGACGAGCGTTACCGCGTGCCGCTGCGCGCGATCCGGGCGGCGGGCGACCACGTGCGCGGACTGGTCTCCGACCTGATCGAGATCGCCACCATCGAGTCCGGCGGCCTCGCCCTCTCAGTCCGGCCGCTGCCCCTGAACGAGCTCGTCTCGGGCTGCGTCGAACTCCTGCAGCCCGAGGCGGCGCGCGGGCGCATCGTCCTGCGCACCAGCTTCTCGCCAGACCTGGCGCCACTGGAGGCGGACGAGCCGTCGCTGCGGCAGGCGGCGCTCGCCGTGATCGGCGAGGCGATCCGGGCGACCGCGGCCGGCGGCCAGGTAATCGTCTCGACGACGCCGGGAGAGCGCGGCGGGGTCGCGCTCAAGGTGCGCGGCACCGGCCCGGGCGCGCGCGCGTCCGAGATCGAGGCCGGGCGTGCCCCGCGCGAGGGCGGCGAGGCGCATGGTACCGGGCTCGGCTTGCCGCTCACCAAGGCGTTGATCGAGGCCAACCACGGCCGCGTGCGCGTCTCCAACCGTAGCGGTGAGGGGATGCTGGTGGAGATTATTCTCCCAGGATCTAAAATGCGGGCTATGTGACGGGCGTGCCAAAACAATCCCCGATCTTTGTCAGAAGACTGGCTAGAAACGTAGCAGTGCCGTTAGACTCCGCACGCTCAGCCGTGCAGATCATCCATCAGGCACGAAATCGGAACGTCGGGCCGCCTCGATCATCTGAACACGGGTGGAACGAGGCGTCGTCGCGGGCGACGGACCGGCTTGACAGTCCTCTGCGGGCGCCCCTAGCAGGAATTGGGTTGCCCCTGACCTTTTAAGGTTCGAGGCTGTGGCAGGCGTTGGCGTCATGCCGAAGCCGACGATAATCTTTGGAAGACCCGGCTGCGCGGGCCACCGCGATACGATCGGGCACCAATCAGGGAGACGCGGGATGGACGAGAAGATCGTCGAGGTGCGGGATTCGTGGCGCGAGGGCGCCCATGCCGACGACGCCAAGTATCTCGAGATGTACGCGGCCTCCGTCTCGGACCCGGATGCCTTCTGGGCCGAGCATGGCAAGCGCATCGATTGGGTGACGCCGTTCTCGAAGGTCAAGGACACCAGCTTCGAGCCGGGCAAGGTCTCGATCAAGTGGTTCGAGGACGGCAGGACCAACGTCGCCTACAACTGCGTCGACCGGCACCTCGAGACCCGCGGAGACCAGACCGCGATCATCTGGGAAGGCGACGACCCGAACGAGTCCAAGCACATCACCTACCGCGAGCTGCACGCGCAGGTCTGCCGGATGGCCAACGTGCTGCGCAACCGCGGCGTCGAGAAGGGTGATCGCGTCACGATCTACATGCCGATGATTCCCGAGGCCGCCTACGCGATGCTGGCCTGCGCCCGCCTCGGTGCCGTGCATTCGATCGTCTTCGGCGGCTTCTCGCCGGATTCGCTGGCCTCGCGCATCGAGGGCTGCGACTCGAAGATCGTCATCACCGCCGACGAGGGCCTGCGCGGCGGCCGCAAGGTGCCGCTAAAGGCCAACGTCGACGCGGCGATCGCTCGCCTCGGCAAGGACGTGGTCGATCACGTCGTGGTCGTGCGCCGCACCGGCGGCAGCGTGGCGATGGAGCCCGGCCGCGACGTCTACTACCACGAGGCCGCCGAGCAGGTGACCGACCAGTGCCCGGCCGAGGCGGTGGAGGCCGAGCACCCGCTCTTCATCCTCTACACCTCGGGCTCGACCGGACAGCCCAAGGGCGTGGTGCACACCACCGGCGGCTACCTGGTCTACGCGGCGATGACGCACGAGTACGTCTTCGACTACCGCGAGGGCGAGGTCTACTGGTGCACCGCCGACGTCGGCTGGGTCACCGGCCACAGCTACATCGTCTACGGGCCGCTCGCCAACGGTGCGACGACGCTGATGTTCGAGGGCATCCCGACCTATCCGTCGAACTCCCGCTTCTGGGACGTGGTCGACAAGCACAAGGTCAACATCTTCTACACCGCGCCCACCGCGATCCGCTCGCTGATGGGCGGCGGCGAGGGGCCGGTGAAGAAGACCTCGCGCGCCAGCCTGCGCGTGCTCGGGTCGGTCGGCGAGCCGATCAACCCCGAGGCCTGGGACTGGTACTACAGGGTGGTCGGCGACTCGCGTTGCGCCGTCGTCGACACCTGGTGGCAGACCGAGACCGGCGGCATCCTGATCACGCCGCTGCCCGGGGCGACCAGGCTGAAGCCCGGTTCGGCGACGCGCCCCTTCTTCGGCGTGCAGCCGGCGATGGTGGATGCCGAGGGCAAGGTCCTCGACGGCCCGTGCGAGGGCAACCTCTGCATCACCGATTCTTGGCCCGGCCAGATGCGCACCGTCTACGGCGACCACGAGCGCTTCGAGCAGACCTACTTCTCAACCTATCCGGGCAAGTACTTCACCGGCGACGGCGCCCGCCGCGACGCGGACGGCTACTACTGGATCACCGGCCGGGTCGACGACGTGATCAACGTCTCGGGCCACCGCATGGGCACGGCGGAGGTCGAGTCCTCGCTGGTCGCCCACGCCAAGGTCGCCGAGGCGGCGGTCGTCGGCTACCCGCACAACCTCAAGGGCCAGGGCATCTACGCCTACGTCACCCTTAACGAGGGCGAGGAGGGCGACGACGCGCTGCGCAAGGAGCTGGTGACCTGGGTCCGCAAGGACATAGGCCCGATCGCCTCGCCGGACCTCATCCAGTTCGCACCGGGCCTGCCCAAGACCCGCTCGGGCAAGATCATGCGCCGCATCCTGCGCAAGATCGCCGAGGACGACTTCTCCTCGCTCGGCGACACCTCGACGCTCGCGGAGCCCGCGGTGGTCGACGACCTGATCGAGAATCGACAGAACCGCGCCCCCTGAGGCCGGTCTTCGACGCTGGGCGGGCCCCGACCCGCTCGCCGAGGCGGACGTCCCACGGGTGTCCGCCTCCAACATGAAAAACCATCGTCACATCGACCGGAAGGCGGCCCCGATCGCGGGTCCCCTTCATCGGAGGGAGCGTACATGTCCACGTCAACAAGCGGCCCCGGCGGCCGTCCCGTCCCAGCAGCGCCGCGGCTCGGCGGCACCGTGCTCGGCTCCGCCGACGACAAGGTCGCCAGGAGCCCGATCTTCCGCCAGCTCGTCGAGGAGCGCACGCGCTTCGGCTGGATCCTCACCGGCCTGATGCTCGCCGTCTACTTCGGCTTCATCGGCCTGATCGCCTTCGACAAGAGCCTGCTCGCCGTGAAGATCGGCAGCGGCACCGCCTCGCTCGGGCTGCTCCTCGGGGTCCTCGTGATCCTCTTCGCCTTCATTCTCACCGGCATCTACGTCCAGCGCGCCAACGGCCGCTACGACGACCTGACCGCCGCCCTCAAGCGGGATCTCGGCCGATGAACCGTCTCAAGCATCCCCTCGTCCTCGGCAGCGCGCTCGCGGTCCTCGCCGTCACGGCCGCCCTCGCCGCCGGCCCCGACATCGGCGCGGTCACGAAGGCGGCGACGAACTGGCCGGCGATCGGCATGTTCGGGTTCTTCGTGCTGCTCACCCTGGGCATCACCTACAAAGCCGCCAAGGGCACCAAGTCGGCGGCCGACTTCTACGCCGCCGGCGGCGGCATCTCGGCCGGCACCAATTCGCTCGCCATCGCCGGCGACTACATGTCCGCCGCCTCGTTTCTCGGCATCTCGGGCCTGGTCTACACCTCCGGCTTCGACGGCCTGATCTACTCCACCGGCTTCCTCGTCGGCTGGCCGATCGTGCTGTTCCTCATCGCCGAGCGGCTGCGCAACCTCGGCAAGTTCACCTTCGCCGACGTGGCGTCGTTCCGCCTCGACCAGACCTCGATCCGCATCATCTCGGCCGTCGGTACGCTGGTTGTGGTGGCGTTCTACCTGATCGCCCAGATGGTCGGCGCGGGTAAGCTGATCCAGCTCTTGTTCGGCCTGCCCTACCTCTACGCCGTGATCATCGTCGGCGTGCTGATGATCGTCTACGTGGCGTTCGGCGGCATGAAGGCGACCACTTGGGTGCAGGTGATCAAGGCCTGCCTGCTGCTCGGCGGCGCGACCTTCATGGCCGGCGCGGTGCTCTACAAGTACGGCTTCAACCCCGAGACCCTGTTCGCCGCCGCCGTCGCCACCCATCCAAAGGGTGACGCGATCATGGCGCCGGGCGGTCTCGTGTCGAACCCGATCGAGGCGATCTCGCTCGGCGTCGGCCTGATGTTTGGCACCGCCGGCCTGCCGCACATCCTGATGCGCTTCTTCACGGTGTCGGACGCGCAGGCGGCCCGCAAGTCGGTGTTTTATGCGACCGGGTTGATTGGGTACTTCTACATCCTCACCTTCATCATCGGCTTCGGCGGCATCGCCCTGCTGATGTCCGATCCGAGCTACTTCAAGCTCGGCCCGGCCGGCGCCTTCGACAAGCTGAAGGACATGGTCGGCGGCACCAACATGGTGGCGGTGAACCTCGCCAACGCCGTGGGCGGCCCGTACTTCCTCGGCTTCATCTCGGCCGTGGCCTTCGCGACCATCCTCGCGGTGGTGGCGGGCCTGACGCTCGCCGGCGCCTCCGCGGTCAGCCACGACCTCTATGCCCAGGTGATCGCCCGCGGGCGCGTCAACGAGGCCGCCGAGGTCCGGCTCTCCAAGCTCGCCGCCGTCGGCATCGGCATCGTGGCGATCTACCTCGGCTACGTCTTCGAGAACCAGAACGTCGCCTTCATGGTCGGCCTCGCCTTCTCGGTGGCGGCGAGCTGCAACTTCCCGGTGCTGACCATGTCGATCCTGTGGAAGGGCACCACGACCTGGGGCGCCCTCGTCGGCGGCCTCGTCGGCCTCATCGCGGCGGTCGGCATGGTGGTGCTGTCCAAGGCGGTCTGGGTGACGACCTTCGGCAACCCGGTGGCGATCTTCCCCTACGACAACCCGGCGCTGTTCTCGATGCCGCTGGCCTTCGCGACGATCTGGATCGTCTCGAAGCTGGACAAGTCGCGGCGGGCCGAGCGCGAGCGGGCCGCCTTCGAGGCGCAGTTCGTGCGCTCGGAGACCGGCATCGGCGCGGATGGCGCCCACGCGCACTGACGCGCGGCGTCACGCACGGGACCCGACGAAAAAGGGGCGTGGCATCCGCCGCGCCCCTTTTTCGTACCGGCGGCGGCGCGCGGACGTCGGGCGATCCGGGGGGGAAAAGTCGTCACATCGACATGTTCATCTTCCTTCCAAACCATCTGCCCATGCAGTGGCACCATCACCTGCGCTAACGTTCGCGGGTTCGAATCTCGGCGAACGGCCGAGCGTTGCCGGCACGTCGTCGTCGAGCCCGGTTCCGCGAAACGAGTGCCGGGACGGACAGGATGGGGAGGACCGTCGCCATGGCCGCTGCAACCACGATCCCGCGGCCGGGAGACGCCGCCCGCCCGATGACAGCCGCCGACAAGCGCGTGATCTTCGCGTCGTCGCTCGGCACGGTGTTCGAGTGGTACGACTTCTACCTCTACGGCGCGCTCGCGACGATCATCGGGGCGCAGTTCTTCTCCGCCTACCCGCCGGCCACGCGGGACATCTTCGCGTTGCTGGCCTTCGCCGCCGGCTTCATCGTCCGCCCGTTCGGCGCCCTGGTGTTCGGCCGCGTCGGCGACCTCGTCGGGCGCAAGTACACCTTCCTGGTCACCATCCTGATCATGGGCCTGTCGACCTTCGTCGTCGGCATCCTGCCCAACGCCGAGACGATCGGCATCGCGGCGCCGATCATCCTGATCGTGTTGCGCCTGGCGCAGGGCCTCGCGCTCGGCGGCGAGTACGGCGGTGCGGCGACCTACGTCGCCGAGCACGCCCCGAACGGACGACGCGGCTTCTACACCAGCTGGATCCAGACCACCGCGACGCTGGGCCTGTTCCTGTCGCTGCTGGTGATCCTGGCGACACGCTCGTTCACCGGCGAGGAGGCGTTCAAGGTCTGGGGCTGGCGCATCCCGTTCCTGGTCTCGGTGCTGCTGCTCGGCGTCTCGGTCTGGATCCGCCTGCAACTCGCCGAATCGCCTGCCTTCAAGAAGATGAAGGACGAAGGCACGACCTCGAAGGCGCCGCTGACGGAGGCTTTCGGCCGGTGGAAGAACGCGAAGATCGCGCTCATCGCCCTGTTCGGCCTCGTCGCCGGCCAGGGTGTCGTTTGGTACACCGGCCAGTTCTACGCGCTGTTCTTCCTGCAATCGATCCTGAAGGTCGACGGCTACACCGCGAACCTGCTGATCGCCTGGTCGCTCCTGCTCGGCACCGGCTTCTTCGTGTTCTTCGGCGGCCTCTCGGACAGGATCGGCCGCAAGCCGATCATCCTGGCCGGCTGCGCCATCGCGGCGGCGAGCTTCTTCCCGCTGTTCCATGGGCTGACCGCGGTGGCCAACCCCGCCCTGGAGCGGGCGATCGACCAGGTGAAGGTGACGGTGGTGGCCGACCCGAAGGAATGCGGCAACCTGTTCAACCCGGTCGGCACCCGCACGTTCTCGGCGCCCTGCGACCTCGCCCGCGACTTCCTTGCGAAGTCGTCGGTGAAGTACGCCACCGAGGCCGGGCCCGCCGGCCAGCCGACCGTGGTCAAGATCGACGACACCGCCGTGCCGTTCCCGGCCGGAAGCCCGGCGGCGGACTTCGGCAAGGCCGCCACCGCGGCGCTCCAGGCCGCGGGCTACCCGAAGGCGGACGACGCCGGCATCGTCAAGATGAAGAGCGCGTTCGACGTCTTCCGGCCGCAGGTGGCGAGCGTGATCGGGCTGCTCTTCGTCCTCGTCCTGTTCGTGACGATGGTCTACGGGCCGATCGCGGCGATGCTGGTGGAGCTGTTCCCGACCCGCATCCGCTACACCTCGATGTCGCTGCCCTACCACATCGGCAACGGCTGGTTCGGCGGCCTGCTCCCGGCCACCGCCTTCGCCATGGTCGCCCAGACCGGGGACATCTATTACGGCCTCTGGTACCCGATCGTCATCGCGGTCGCGACCGTGATCGTCGGCGTGTTCCTGGTGCCGGAGACCAAGGATCGCGACCTCTACGCCGACGCGGACGCGCCCGCACCACCCCGCTGATCCTCGGCGAACAGTCCTGATCCGGCGCTGCGCCGGGGCATGATCGTCGTCGCGTCACGCAAAAAGGCCACGCCTGTCCGGCGGGGCCTTTCTCGTTTCTCATGCCAAATTTGGTCGATCCCCCAGGATGGCGGATTTGGGCGTCGCTCAGGCAAGCCCGCACGGCGGATCAGTGCCGGAAGTGGCGCACCCCCGTGAACACCATCGCCAGACCGGCTTCGTCGGCGGCGCGGATCACGTCGTCGTCGCGCATCGAGCCGCCGGGCTGGATCACCGCCGTGGCGCCGGCTTCGGCCGCCGCCATCAGGCCGTCGGCGAAGGGGAAGAACGCATCGGAGGCGACCACCGCCCCGACCGCAAGGCTCTCCGCCCGGCCGAGGCGCTGGGCGCCCTCCGCGGCCTTCCAGGCGGCGATCCGCGAGGAATCGACCCGCGACATCTGCCCGGCGCCGATGCCGACGGTGGCGCCGTCCTTGGCGTAGACGATGGCGTTCGACTTCACGTGCTTGGCGACGCGGTAGGCGAAGCGCAGGTCGGAAAGCTCCGCCTCGCTCGGGGCGCGCTTCGTCACCACGGTCAGCGCCATGTCGTCGATCACCCTGGCGTCGCGGCCCTGCACCAGCAGGCCGCCGGCGAGCGTGCGCACGGTGTCGCCCGCGGCCCGCGGGTCCGGCAGGCCGCCGGCCAGCAGCAGGCGCAGGTTCTTCTTGGCGGCCACGATCGCGATCGCCTCCTCCGAGGCCTCAGGCGCGATGATGACTTCGGTGAAGATCTTGACGATCTCGGCGGCGGCCTGCGCGTCGAGGGGCCGGTTCAGGGCGACGATGCCGCCGAAGGCCGAGGTCGGGTCGCAGGCGAGCGCGCGGGCATAGGCCTCGACGAGGTTTTCGCCCTCGGCCACGCCGCAGGGGTTGGCGTGCTTGATAATCGCCACCGCCGCCGCGCGCGCCGGATCGAACTCGGCGACGCATTCGTAGGCCGCGTCGGTGTCGTTGAGGTTGTTGTAGGATAGTTCCTTGCCCTGCACCTGCCGCGCGGTGGCGATCCCCGCCCGCGCGATCCCCGGCGCCCGGTAGAAGGCGGCCGCCTGGTGCGGGTTCTCGCCGTAGCGCAGCCCCTGCGCGAGCGCTCCGCCGAAGCTCCGGAAGGGCGCGGTGCCCGCGGCCTCGACGTGCCCCGACATCCAGTTGGCGATCGCCGCGTCGTAGGCGGCGGTGCGGGCGTAGGCCTTCTGGGCGAGCGCGCGGCAGAACGGGCGGGTGAGCGTCCCGTTCCCCTGCGCCAAGGCGTCCAGCACCGGGGCGTAGTCGGCGACGTCGGTGACGACGGCGACGTCGGCGTGGTTCTTGGCCGCCGCGCGGATCATCGCCGGGCCGCCGATGTCGATGTTCTCGACGCAGTCGTCGTAAGAGCGGCCGGCCGCGATCGTCGCCTCGAACGGGTAGAGGTCGACCACGAGCAGGTCGATCGCGGCGATGCCGTGGGCGGCGAGCGCCGCCTGATGCTCGGGGTTGTCGCGGATGGCGAGCAGCCCGCCATGCACCGCCGGGTGCAGCGTCTTCACCCGCCCGTCCATCATCTCGGGGAAGCCGGTGAGCTCGGAGACCTCGGTGACCGGCAGCCCGGCCTCGGTCAGCGCCTTGTGGGTGCCGCCGGTGGAGACGAGGGCGACGCCGCGTGCGCTCAGGGCGCGGGCGAAGTCGACGAGCCCCGCCTTGTCGGAGACGGAAAGGAGCGCGCGGGCAACCCGCACCTGATCATGCGACATCGTGGTTCTTGTCGTTTCGAGGGCCGTTGGCGGCGCGGTAGCACGAATGGCCGCAGTCGGGCCAGAAGTCCGCTCAGGCCGCGGCAGTCGGCGCGCGTCCCGGGGCGGAGGCGAGGCGCTCGAACGTCCAGTCGACGCGCACGTCGTCGTGGACCGGCAGGTGCAGCACGATCTGGTCGGTGCGGCGCGCGCCGGTGAGGCCGGCGAAGTAGACGCTCTCCTCCAGCCGGATCTCGGCGCCGGTGGCGTGGAACCGCCAGACCTCGCCCAGCGGCGAGGACAATTCGAGCCCGTCCTCCAAAGACCGCACGGCGATCGCCGGGTGGAGGTGGAATCGGATCGCCACGTCCTGCGTCCGGACGCGGCCCGCCTTCGTCGCCGGGCGCAGGAACGCGTCCTGCCCGTCCAGGCGGCCCTCCGCGCCGTCGAGCTGCCAGCGCCGCTCGTGGACGATGCCGTGGTCGCGGGCGTAGCCGTCGTGCCGGGCGGCCAGCACGGTGGCGGGGCCCTCGTCGCTGCGCTCGGCCTTCACCGCCGCGGGGCCGCGCAGGACCACGGGGCCGACCCGCCGCTCGAGCCAGCGCGCGGCGACGCGCTCGCCCCACCACCCGCCCGACCCGAGGAAGCGGCAGGACGACGCGTCGGCGACGCAGGCGGTCGAGTGAGCGGCGGTGGTGCGGGCCAGCCGGCGCAGCTCCGGGCCGCTCGCGGGCAGGCCGCAATTGATCACGATCCGCTGCGGCCCGCTCGACATCTCGAAGGAGAGGCAGCCGGCCCCGGCGTTGAGCGAGTACGGCAGCGGCGGCGGCGCGCCGACATCGGCCACGATGACGATGCGGCCGCCTTCCAGGCGCTCGTAGCCGGAGTTCGGCGCGTGCATCATCGGCTGCGCCAGGGCGCCGTCGTAGATCAGCAGCGTCGCGAGGTGGTCGGCGGCCGTCGCGCCCATGCCGTTGAAGTGGCTGAGCGAGGCGTCGGCGTGCCGGAGCAGGCGCAGCAGCGGCAGCATCCGGTCGATGGCGCCGAGCAAAGCCGCCGGCGGCTCGACGCTGCGGCTGAGATAGCTCTGGCGCAGGGGCAGCAGGTCGAGGAGCAGTTCCATCGCGAAGCGCGGGTCGCGCGAGCGGTGGCCGCCGTCGGCCATGATCTGGCGGTCGAGCTCGCGCGAGAGCACGCGGGTGGCCCGCCGCAGGATCGGCTGGATGCCTTCGCAGCACAGGCCCGCGAAGCACAAGGCGACCGCCGCGTTCAGCCGCCATTGCGGCGGCACCCCGCGGCGCAGGTCGCGCTCGAGCTGCTGCGCGCCCCGGGCCAGCGCCTTCAGGAAGGCCTGGTAGAAGGCGTGGTCGGCCCCTTCCAGCACCAGCGGCGACTGGCTGAGGAACGAGATCAGCCGGCGCGCGGCCACCGGCGTCTGGCGCGCCAGGGCGGCGTCGCCGCGCCCGGCGATGAAGTCGGCCACGAAGGCGCGGGCGTTGGAGCGGGCGAGCGCGGTGTCGGCGGCGCGCAGGTGCCTGAGCCAGCCGAAGCCGTAGAGCACGTCGGCCCATTCCGGCGAGGGCGGGGTGTAGTCGAACGGCGAGCCGCCGCTCACCGCCAGCGAGCGCCCGGCGAAGACGAACAGCCCGGCATAGATGTCGTCGGCGAAGGTGGCGTCGGAGGTGCGCAGGTCGTGCGGCGCGATGACCAGGCCGGTGACGCGGACGCGGGCGAGGATGTCCGGCGGCGCGGAGAGACGCGCCGAGGCGGCGCGCGCGGTCCGCGCGACCTCGCGCCCGACCAGCCGATACAAGCGCCAGCGATCAGCCCCCCAACGCACGTCGGTCCCCCGAAGGCCGGCGCGCGGAGATCGGCGCCGGTCACTCTCACGATCAAGCTAGAGCGGGCGTCTTAACCATCGGTTTACGATCTGTCATGGGTCGACATGACCGGCGCCGCGGCGTCGGCGGACCGTTTCTCCCTGCCGGGTTGCCCGCCATGCCGCCTGATGGCCACTGAATCCGAGGCTCCGCGAGATGCGGGCGATCGGGCCAAGCTCGTCGCCAACGAGAGCGCCAAGCTGACCGCGACCTACGTGAACGGCGTCGCCATCGCGATTCTGGCCGTCGGCGGCCTCGCGCCCGTCTTCTCGGGGCGACTCGCCGGCATCGACTTCGGAGCCGCGCTCCTGGGCGCCAACCTCCTCCTTTGCGCGACGACGAGTGCGGCCCTAAATTGGCTGGGACGCAGGATTCTCAGGACCCTCCGATGAGCGATCCGCACGTTCTCTTGATGTTCGCCTTCCCGATCTGTGGCCTCATGCTCGGCCTCTGGGCGTTCTGGCTGACGCGGCGCGCGCACGACTAGACGGGCCGCAGGACGAAGCTGCTCATCGCCGGCGCCGGCCGCTCTCCGTGTGAAAACCGAGGAAAGCGGGGACAACCAGGCCGATTCGCCAGTTCGTTGCCGGCAAAGCCTTGAATGGCCTAAGCCGTTTACCCGTCGAGCTTTTTTCTCGCGTATCCAGGATGGCATCCAGCACCTGCCGGGGGGCGGCGTCGATGCAGTTCGATATCACCGAGGATGCGACCGGCCTGTGGCTCTGGACGCTGGTCGACGACCGCAACGGGCCCGTCGTGTGCTCGCCCGTGCGCTTCCGGACCCAGGTCCAGGCCTATGCCGACGTCGCCGCGTTCAAGGCGATGGTGTCGGGCGCCGGCGTGTTGGTCGGGAACGGGCCCAAGCGCCGCAGCGCCGGCGATGGCGGCGGGCAGCTCGGCCTGCTCTGAGGGTTACGAAGGCGAAAGCGCGGCGCTGAACGCGCGCAGGTTGCTCCGCATCATGTCGAGATAGGTCGAGGCGGGGCCGCCCGGCCCGGAGAGCGCGTCGGAATAGACCTTGTCGCCGATCCGCGCGCCGCTTTCGCGGGCGACCTGCTGCATCAGGCGCGGGTCGGCGATGGTCTCGATGAACACCGCCGGGACCTTGTCCTGCCGGACCTGGCGGATGATCCGGGCGACGTCCTGCGGGCTCGCCTCGCTGTCGGTGGAGACCCCTTGCGGCGCCAGGAAGGTCAGGCCGTAGGCGGCGCTGAAGTAGCCGAAGGCGTCGTGCGTGGTGATGACCTTGCGGTGGTCGGCGGGAATCCGGGCGAGCGCGGCGCGGATCTCGGCGTCGAGCGCGTCGAGCCTGGCGAGGTAGGCCTCGGCGTTGCGGGCGTAGTCGGCGGCGTGGCCGGGATCGGCCTTCGCCAGCCCGTCGCGGATGTTGGCGACGTAGACCTTCGCGTTGGGAACGCTCTGCCAGGCATGCGGGTCGGCGTCCGCACCCGCCGCGTCGCGGCCGCCCTCGCCGTGGCGATGGTCGTGGCGGCCGGGGATCGTGGCGACGCCGGCCGAGGCGACGACCACGGGGGCCTTCGAGCCCGAGGCGCGGATCAGCCGGTCGATCCAGCCTTCGAAGCCGAGGCCGTTGACGAAGACGATGCCGGCGGCGGCCAGCGTCCGCGAATCGCCCGGCGCCGGGCTGTAGCCGTGGGCGTCGGCATCGGGTCCGACCAGCGTCGTCACCGCGACCGCGTCGCCGCCGACCTGCCGCACGAGGTCGCCGAGGATCGAAAAGGTCGCCACCGCCCGCAGGCGCTCCGCCGCGGAGGCCGGGAGCGCGCCGCCGGCCAAGCTCAGCGCCAAGGCCGACATACGCGCGAAGCTTCGCCAGGCTGCAATCCAGGTCCTCATCGTGGTCACGCTCCTCAAGCCGGTCGTGCCTGCTGATAGTGTCATACTGTTACATCGCCAAGCCGCCGGGCGGGGCGGACCACCGAAACACGGGCGCCGTCAGGCCCTAACGGAGGCGGCACGACCGACGAGCCGGCCCCCGCGACGCCCGCCGAGGCCAGGCGGCGCTTGATCCGCGGGGCCGAGGGCGGCACACCCGCGCCACCGCCGCCTCGGGCGACGGTGGGCCGGCGCCCTTCGCCGGGACGATTGCGGAACCCGCGATGGCGCGCCTGAAGGGCGACACGATCCCCCTGCTCCGCCGGCTCTGGCGCGAATGGCTGTCGCCGCACCGGGGCACGCTGGCCGTCGTGCTGGTGCTGATCGCGCTCGTCGGCGCGTCCACCGGCCTGTACCCGGCGCTGATCAAGGGTGCGTTCGACGCGTTCGACCGGAAGGATTCCGGCGCTCTCGCCTACGGCCCGCTGATCGTCATCGTCGTCACCTCGGTGCGGGGTTTTGCGCTGTTCGGGCAGACGGTGCTGACCAACCGCGTCGTCACGCGGGTCGAGGCGGACATGCAGGCGGCGCTCTACGGCCACCTGATCGACGCCGACCTGGCGCAGCTCGGCCGCGAGAGCCCGGCCGCCTTCACCCAGCGCTTCACCACCGACTTCGCCTTCATCAAGGAGGCGCTGACCCGCATCTCGACGGTGCTGCTGCGCGACGTCGCGATGCTCGTCGGCCTCGTCGCCGCGCTGATCTGGATGGACCCGGTGCTGACGGGGGTTGCCGCCGTCACCGTGCCGTTCGTCGCCGGGCCGATCGGGAAGATCGGCAAGAAGCTCAGGCGCGTCTCCACCACCACCCAGGAGCAGATGGGCGCCACCGCGAGCCTGATCTCCGAGAGCCTGCAGGGCGTGCGGATCGCAAAGACCTACGCGATGGAGGGCTACCTCAAGGGCCGCGCGGCGGACGCGCTCGATTCGGTCCGCCGCCTCAAGATGAAGGCCGCCAACGCCCGCGGCCGCCTCGACCCGCTGCTCGAGGTCGGCGGCGGCTTCGCCGTGGCGGCGGTGCTGATGCTGGTCGGCCAGCGGGTGATGGCGGGCGAGCGCACGGTCGGCGACTTCACCGGCTACGTCGCCGCCCTGCTGCTCGCCGCCCAGCCGGCCCGCGCGCTCGGCACCCTCAACGCGATCCTGCAGGAGGCGGCTGCCGCCCTCACCCGCTACTTCGCCCTGATGGACGAGGCCCCGACGATCCGCGAGGCGTCGGGCGCCAAGGCGCTGAAGCCCGGCCCCGGCGAGATCGCCTACCGGAACCTGCATTTCCGCTATCGGGCGGACGCGCCGGCGCTGGAGGGCATCGACCTCGTCGTGCCGGCGGGCTCGACCACGGCGCTGGTCGGCCGCTCGGGCTCGGGCAAGTCCTCGCTCCTGAACCTCGTGCCGCGGCTCTACGACGCCACCGGTGGCACCGTCGCCATCGACGGGCAGGACGTGCGCGGGGTGACGCTTTCGTCGCTGCGCGCCGCCGTCGCGGTGGTCTCGCAGGAGGTGGTGCTGTTCGACGACACCATCGCGGCCAACATCGGCTTCGGCCGGCCCGGCGCGACGATGCCCGAGATCATGGCCGCCGCCGAGGCCGCCGCCGCCCACGGCTTCGTCTCGCGCCTGCCCGAGGGCTACGACTTCCGCGTCGGCCCGGCCGGCGGCCGGCTCTCGGGCGGCGAGCGCCAGCGCATCTCGCTCGCCCGCGCCTTCCTCAAGGACGCGCCGATCCTGCTCCTCGACGAGGCGACCTCGGCGCTGGATTCCGAATCCGAGCGCCTGGTGCAGGACGCCCTGACCCGGCTGATGAAGGGCCGCACCACGCTGGTGATCGCCCACCGGCTCTCGACCGTGCGCGAGGCCGACCTGATCGTGGTGATGGAGGCCGGCCGCGTCGTCGAGACCGGGCGGCACGAGGCGCTGATCGCGCAAGGCGGCGCCTACGCCCGCCTGCACCGGATGCAGCTGTCCGACGATCCCGCGGAGCCGGCGACCGTGCCGTGAGCCGACCCGCCCCGGCCGTGAAGATCCGACGGCGGGCACCCGCGAGACGCCTCCGAGCCGGGTCGGGAGCGGTCGGTCCGCTTCGGGCCACGGCCGGCGGCAGGGGAACGTTCGAGGACCTCCGCCTCGGCGAGCGGAGGCTTTTCAGCCCGCCGAAACCACCGCCATCGGCGGCAAGCGCCGGGACCGTCGCCGTCTTTACAACGTGCGCATTTGCGTCTCTGTTGCACCCCGTACTCGCCGGACGACGGTCGACGACAAACGGGGACGCCAACCCCGGACCATGGGGTTGAGGCAATGCTGGATCAGGGATCACCCCACCGTGAGTGGGCCGGTCTGATCACGGAGGGGATCGCGGAAGCCGCGTATGTCCGCGAGGATTATGCGCGGCGAAGATCCGTCGACCAGGCCCGGCAGCGAACCCTCGCGCTCGGCCGCATCGTCCAGACGGACATCATCCCCCGGCTGATGCTGCTCGATCGCGGCGAGCGGCAGGTCCGGTCGGACGTGCTGCCGAAGCTAGATACGGAAACGGTCGCGGGCTTCACGGATCTGATCCTCGGGCACGACGTCGCGGCCCTCCTGAGCGCGTTCACGGCCCTGACGGCCAAGGGTTACTGCGTCGACGACCTGTTCCTCGACCTGCTCGCACCTTCGGCGGCTCTGCTGGGACGCATGTGGGACGACGACCTGTGCGACTTCATCGAGGTCACGGCCGGCCTCGCCCAACTCCAGTTCCTGCTGGCCACGTTCCGCTCGGACGGAGGCCTGGCGCCCTACGACAGCGGGCGCCGTATCCTGCTCATGGGAGCACCCGGCGAGCTCCACACCTTCGGCTTGGCGATCGTCGAGCAGTTCCTGCGGAAGGCCGGCTGGCACGTGGCGAGCGGCCTCGCCTCTACGCCCGAGGAGATCGCCGATCTCGTCGGTTCGGAATCGTTCGGCGTGGTAGGTCTGACGCTAAGCTGCGAGAGCCGCCTGGATCAGCTCGCCGCATCGATCCAGGCGGTACGACGGGCGTCGCTCAATCCTTCGATCAGCGTCATGGTCGGGGGACCCGTCTTCCTTGAGCAGCCCGAACATGTCGCCCGGGTCGGCGCCGACGCCTCGGCGGTCGACGCCCCCACCGCGGTGCTGCTTGCACAGAGGCTGCTGTCGTCCGCAGGCGCCGAACGCTCGCCCAGGCCATGACGCCGACGGGCGACGTCCTCGGCTTTCACGGATCCTCGGAGCTTTCGAACGACCGCATGTAGATCGCTCTGCCAATCCGACGTCCTGACAGGATCCAGCAGCAATGTCTGTCGTTCAGCTCATCTATGCCTCACGGCCTTTCGGGTTCGACCAAGCGATGCTCAACGGCATCCTATCGCAATCGCGGCGTTGCAACGCGCGCGATGGGATCACCGGCGCCCTCATTTGCAGGGCGGATGTCTACATGCAGTTGCTGGAGGGCTCGGCCGAGGTGCTGGATGCCACCTATGCCCGGATCTTGAGGGACGAGCGGCATCTGGAGATCCGGCGGTTGTCCTATCACCCGGTGACGGACCGTTTATTCCCCGGCTGGGCGATGCGCGACGATCCGGCCCGCTCCTGGATGTGGTCGCAAGCCGAAGTTGCCAACGGAGCGATCGATCAGGCGACTCCGCTGCAGGCGCTCAGAATATTCGAGCGGCTCGCCGCCGAACCCGCATACGACGACGCGTAACGCGCATCGGGACCGACGCGCATCGGGAACGACTCGGCGTTCTTCGAAAGATGGATGGCCGACAGCCTGATCGAACCGATGCTGTCCGGTGGATGCGGGCGCCGCCAGCGTCCCATCCACGCCTCGGTCTCCCTGCCGCCAACGAAGCGATCTCACCCATGTTCGATGAGTACGGCATTCCGCGCGGCGCCGAGCCGGACGACGCGACGTTGGTCCCTCTGTACCATTTCGTCTATTGCAGTCGTGCCGCGGAACACGTCGACGACGCCGAAGTCACCCGTATCGTCGAAGCGGCCAAGCGCAACAATCTTGCCCACGGCATTACCGGCGTGCTGGTCTTCGGCAGCGGCGTTTTCTTCCAGTGGATCGAGGGGCCGGCCGCCGAGATACGGAAATTGATCGCGACCCTGCATCGAGACGAGCGCCACTACGATATCGTTTCGCTGAGCCAGAGCGAGGAGGAACGAGAGCGCCTCTATCCGGATTGGGACATGGAGCGGGTCGAGGCCGACGACATCCGGCTCGTGCTGCAGGACGCCCTCGAAAGCGCGGAAGACAAGAACAACCGCGTGGCGCTGACGCGGATCCTCGAACAACTCGGTTCGGGTTCGCTCGAGCCCATCGGTCGAGGTTGATCGGGGCCACGTCCGCTTCCCGGCAGGCCTGGAGGGCGACGGATCCGGCCACGTCCGGTCGACCTCGGAGGCGGCCGGATGGCACGACGGGTCGGAATGCGTCCGCTTGCACCGGGTCTCATGGGTCGGAACCCATGAGGTCCGGCGCATCGCCGCCGCCCCGCGGTCGCGGCGGTCAGGCCGCGACGGTTCGGGCGGATCGTGGTCCGGTGTTCGGTCTTCGAGGGTGTCGCCGACGGTCGGCGCGGCGGATCACGGTCGGGACCAGGGATGGCGGGCGAGACCTTCGGAACGACGGCGGACGGCGAGACGGTGACGCGCTTCACCCTCGCGCGCGGCGCGCTTCGGGTTCAGGTGCTCGATTACGGCGGCGTCGTCACCGCGATCGAGACGCCCGACCGGGCGGGCCATGCGGCCAACGTCGTGCTCGGGCTCGACTCGGTGGCGGCCTACGAGACGAAGAGCCCGCATTTCGGCGGCCTGATCGGACGCTTCGCCAACCGCATCGCGAACGGGCGCTTCGCCATCGACGGCCACGCCTACGCGCTGCCGACCAACGAGCCGCCGAACGCGATGCATGGCGGCCCGCGCGGGTTCGACCGGCGGATGTGGCAGGTGGCGTCGGCCGACGACGGCCACCTGACGCTGGCGCGCCGATCGCCCGACGGCGAGGAGGGCTTTCCGGGCAACCTCGACGTGACCGTGACCTACAGCCTGCCCGAGGACGGGACGTTGCGGATCGACTACCGCGCGCGGACCGACCGCCCGACCGTGCTGAACCTGACCCACCACGGCTACTTCAACCTGGCGGGCGAAGGCGCCGGCGACGTGATGGGCCACGTCGTCACGATCGCGGCCGACGCGGTGTTGGAGACCGACGCGACGCAGGTCCCGACCGGTGCGTTGCGGCCGGTGGCCGGCACGGCGTTCGACTTTCGCGCCGGCATGCCGCTCGGCCGGCGCATCCGCGAGGGCGACAAGCAGCTCGTGATCGCCAAGGGCTACGACCATTGCTTCGTCCTGGCCGGCGCGGACGGGCGCCTGCGGCCGGCGGCGAGCTGCATCGAGCCGGCGAGCGGGCGCCGCCTCGACGTGGCGACGACGCTGCCGGGCCTGCAACTCTACACCGGCAACAACCTCGACGGGACGCTGGTCGGCCCGGGCGGGCGGGCCTACCGCTCGGGCGACGCGGTCTGCTTCGAGACGCAAGCCTTCCCCGACGCGCCGAACCACCCCGGCTTCCCGTCCGCCGTGCTGCGTCCGGGTGAGCTCTTCGCCTCGACGACGACCTACCGGTTCTCGGTCGTCTGATCGGATTCCCGTCGCGCCGCCCGGCGCGCGGCCACCGAATCGGCGAGCAGGCACAGGATCTCGAAGGCGAGCTGGCCGCCGGTGAGCGCGGTGAGGCCGGACGGGTCCAGCGGCGGGGCCACCTCCACGAGGTCGGCGCCGACGAGGTCGAGCCCGCGCAGGCTGCGCAGCAGGGCCAGGGCCTCGCGGGTGGTCAGGCCGCCGATCTCCGGCGTGCCGGTGCCCGGCGCGTAGGCCGGGTCGAGGCTGTCGATGTCGAAGCTGAGATAGGTCGGGCCGGCGCCCACGACGGCGCGGGCCTCGGCCGCCACCTCCGGCATTCCGCGGGCGGCCGCCTCCTCCATCGTGACGACGCGAATGCCCTGGGCGCAGGCCCAGTCGCGCTCGTCCGCCGCGTCCATGCTGCCGCGGATGCCGACCTGCACGCAGCGCCGCGGATCGAGCACGCCGTCCTCCACCGCCCGGCGGAACGGGGTGCCGTGGGTGAGCCGGGTGCCGCCGTACTGGTGGTCGTCGGTGTCGCTGTGGGCGTCGATGTGCACGAGCCCGAGCGGGCGCCCGCGCCCCAGCGCCCGGAGGATCGGATAGGTGACGAGGTGGTCGCCGCCGACGGAGAGCGGCACGATGCCGGCGCCGGCGAGCCCGAGCATGAACGCCTCGATCCGCCGGCAGGTCTCGGCGGCATCGACCGGGTTCACCGGCACGTCGCCGAGGTCGGCGCAGGCCGCCAGAGCATAGGGCGCGATCCCGCTGGCATGGTTGATCGCCCGCGTGCCGGTCGAGGCTTCGCGCACGCCCCGCGGTCCGAGGCGCGCGCCCGGCCGGTTCGTGGTCGCCCCGTCGAACGGGATGCCGACGAGGCCGATCTCGACGCCCTCGGCCGCGCCCGGATCGCGGCAGGGCAGCCGCATGAAGCTCGCCACGCCGGCAAAGCGCGGCGTCTCCATGCCGGACGCCGGACGGAACCTTGCGATACGGGCCGCGTCGGTCTCGTTCACCCTGTGCGCCACGCCGGTCCCCTTCCTGGATCGATCCGCGATCATCCGGGGCCGGCAGGGCGGGATCAAGCCGGCGCGGTTAAGCCGGTGCATCAAGGTGCGTTGACGACGCGGCGTCCCGTGGCTATAGAGCCGGCTCTGCCGAGGGCCCGTGCGGTTGCGCGCGTCGTCGGCTTCGCCATTCGCCACACCCAGCGCAGACCGATCCGAGGCTCCCCGAGCTCGAAGGTCCCCGCCCTTTGATACGAGGATGCCCATGGCCAACACCGTGTCGGCCAAGAAAATGACCCGCAAGATCGCCAAGCGCACGGCGATCAACCGCTCGCGCCGCTCCCGGATGCGTACCTTCGTCCGCAAGGTCGAGGAGGCGATCGCTTCGGGCGTGCAGTCCGACGCCCTCACCGCGCTTCGCGCCGCCGAGCCGGAGATCATGCGGGCCGCCCAGAGCGGCATCGTTCACAAGAACAACGCCTCGCGCAAGGTCTCGCGCCTCGCCGCCCGCGTGAAGGCCCTGGCCGTCGCCGCCTAAGCGCGACCGCCGCCGACGAACCATCGAACCCGTTACGAAAAAGCCCGGCCTTAGCGCCGGGCTTTTTCGTGTTCGCGTCGCACCCGTGATGTGGTTCTCGTTCGAGTCGTCCGTTCCCTTGTCCCTCGGCCACCGGGCTCGCCGATCCGGCGCGGGTTCCTCCTCCCATGGGGAGAAGGACAGGATGAGGTGCGTGACCCCTTAGGCTCAGGCGCGCAGCTCGTCCCAGCCCACGCCCCTGGCTCAGATCCATTGCAGACGGCACCGCGCGGTCATTCCGGGGCTCCGCTGCGCGGCCCCGGGACGACGGAGGTGCTGCCAACGGGTTTCCGAAGAGCAAATCGCCTTCTGCGATGGTCCCGCCCGTAGAAGCGGGAAGAGGCGGAGACGGCGCCGACATGTCCGGCGACGGTGTCTGATCGGCGCCCGCGATTGCCCGCCAAACCCCCCCGAACGCCCCGCCGATGTTCGCGCCATGTCCGCGCCCGCCCGGTGACGAAGCGTTAACCCATTTCCAAAAATCGATTTCGTTGCGGAGTCTTCGGGGCAGGTGTAGCTTAACAAAACCTCACCGCGCCTGAGCAAAGGCACAGCATCTCCCACATCACCCCGAATCGTTCGGCGAATCAAAGCGGTATCCGTCTTCGGCTCGACTCCGCTCGACTCGCTGCAGCGCCGATCAAGGCTTTCCCCGCAAGTCCCACTGTTAAAACTACCGTAGGTAATTGTTGATAGGCTCTCCCAATCGACCAGCAGCGTCGTCGGACGGGTTGACTCCCGCCGATTTTTGCGCCCCGCCCGTGTTCACGGGGTGTTCCAGTGTGCGTGCGTACGCCCCGTCGGCGGGTCTCCCGTCCTCGGTGCGAGGAGAGTGTCAGTGATGCATGTCGACGAGAGCGTGTCGGGCGGCGGCGGAAGCGGCGGAGCAAACGGGGTCGCGGAGGCTGCGGCGGCCTGGGGTCGCGTGAAGCGCCGCCTGCGGGCCGAGCTCGGCGAGGACGTGTTCGCGAGCTGGTTCGCGCGCCTGGAGCTGGATTGCGTCGTGGGCGGCACCGCCCGCCTCACCGTGCCGACCCGGTTCCTCAAGAGCTGGATCGAATCGCACTACCTCGATCGGGTGCTGAACACCTTCAAGGCCGAGGTCGAGGAGGTCGGCCGCATCGAGGTCGGCGTGCGCGGCACCACCGCCCCGGTCCGCCCGGTGGCGCCGGGCGCCCCGAAGCCCGGCCCGACCAGCGGTCCGCTGGCCCGCCTCCACGCCGCCGGCATGCCCGCGCCGATGCCGACGACGCCGGCCCCCGACATGCGCGCCGAGATCGCCGGCGAGCTGAACGGCGCGCCGCTCGACGCCCGCCTGACCTTCGCGAACTTCCTGCTCGGCCGCTCGAATTCCCTGGCGCATGCCGCCGCCGACCGCGTCGCCCGCCACGACGGCGAGGGCGCGCTCTACAACCCGCTGTACTTCCATGCCGGCGTCGGCCTCGGGAAGACCCACCTGCTGCACGGCATCGGCCACGCCGCCCGCGAGGCCGGCCGCCGGGTGATCTACCTCACCGCCGACCGCTTCATGTACGGCTTCGTCAACGCCCTGAAGACGCAGAACGCGCTGGCCTTCAAGGAGCGCCTGCGCGGCATCGACCTGCTGATCCTCGACGACGTGCAGTTCATCCAGGGCAAGTCGATCCAGGCCGAGTTCGGCCACACCATCAACGCGCTGATCGATGCCGGCCGCCAGGTCGTCGTCGCCTCCGACCGGCCGCCGACGGAGCTCGAGGCCCTGGACGAGCGCGTGCGCTCGCGGCTCGCCGGCGGCCTGGTGGTCGAGATCGGGATGCTCGACGAGCAGTTGCGCGCCTCGATCCTCTCCGCCCGGCTCGCCGCGGTGCGGGTGGCGCATCCGAGCTTCGAGGTCTCGCCGGCGGTGGCGACCTACGTGGCGCGCGCGATCACCGCCAACGGCCGCGACCTCGAAGGCGCCGTGAACCGGCTCCTGGCGCACGCTACGCTCACCGGCACCGCCGTGACCATGGAGACCGCCGAGACCGCGATCCGCGACCTCGTGAAGAACCGCGAGCCCAAGCGCATCAAGATCGAGGACATCCAGAAGCTCGTCGCCTCGCGCTACAACGTCTCGCGCTCCGACATCCTCAGCGAGCGCCGCACCGCCGCCGTGGTGAAGCCCCGCCAGATCGCGATGTACCTGTCGAAGGTGCTGACGCTGCGCTCGCTCCCCGAGATCGGTCGCCGCTTCGGAGGCCGCGACCACACCACGGTGCTCCACGCCGTGCGCAAGATCGAGAAGCTGATCGGCGAGGACACGGTGCTCGGCGACGAGGTCGAGCTCCTGAAGCGCATGCTCCAGGATTGATCGCGCCTCCTCCCCCGGCGGGGAGGACGGCACGGGGGCGGGCCGCGCGCCCGCCCATACCCTGTGCGGGGACGAATCGCGCCCTTGCCTTCGCGGCGGCCCTTCGCCAAGCTGAACGGCCAAACTCCGAACCCGCCGGCCGCGGCGGCGTTCGAGCACGGTCCTTCGAGCATTCAGAGTACTGCGATGAGAGTCACTGTCGAGCGTGCGGCCCTCCTACGGTCGCTCGGCCACGTGCACCGCGTCGTGGAGCGGCGCAACACGATCCCGATCCTGTCGAACGTGCTGCTGCGCGCCACCGACGGCGGCCTGCAGCTGCGGGCGACCGACCTCGACATCGAGGTGACCGAGACCGTGCCGGCCGACGTCAGCGATCCCGGCGCCACCACCGTGCCGGCGCACGTCATCTACGACATCGTGCGCAAGCTGCCCGAGGGGGCGCAGGTCTCGCTGGAGACCGGCGGCGAATCCGGCCAGATGACGATCCGCTCCGGCCGCTCGCGCTTCGCGCTCGGCGCGCTGCCCGAGGGCGACTTCCCGGACCTCGCCGCGGGCGAGCTGCCGCACAGCTTCCAGATCGCGGCTTCCGACCTCAAGCGGCTGATCGAGAAGACCCAGTTCGCGATCTCCACCGAGGAGACGCGCTACTACCTCAACGGCATCTACCTCCACACCATCGAGTCCGAGGGGCTGAAGCTCCGCGCGGTGGCCACCGACGGCCACCGGCTCGCCCGCGTCGAGATCGACGCGCCGGAGGGCAGCGCCGGCATGCCGGGCATCATCGTGCCCCGGAAGGCGGTCGCCGAGATCCAGAAGCTCGTCGACGACGGCGGCGACAGCGTCGCGATCGACCTGTCGCCGGCCAAGATCCGCCTGCGCTTCGCTTCGGGCGTGACGCTGATCTCGAAGCTGATCGACGGCACCTTCCCCGACTACCAGCGCGTAATCCCGGCCGGCAACGACAAGCGCCTCACGGTGGAGCGCGACGCCTTCGCGCGCGCCGTCGACCGGGTTTCGACGATCTCGTCGGAGCGCGGCCGCGCGGTGAAGCTCGGCCTGCAGGAAGGGCGCCTCTCGCTCTCGGTCAACAACCCGGATTCGGGCAGCGCCACGGAGGAGCTCGACGTCGACTACGAGGCCGCCGGCCTCGATATCGGCTTCAACGCCCGCTACCTCCTCGACATCACCGGCCAGCTCGAAGGCGACACCGCCCTGTTCAAGCTCGCCGACCCGGGCTCGCCGACCCTGATCCAGGACCGCGAGGGCGCCTCCGCGCTCTACGTGCTGATGCCGATGCGGGTGTGAGCCGGCGCCGCGCGGACCCCGAGATGCGGACATGACGGCGGCCCGTCTCATCGCGATTGCCGCCGTCGCTGTTCTCTCTGCGCTTTCGTTATGGGCGAATGGACGGTTCTCCGCGCTCGATCGGCTACCGATGCAATGGAGCCTGTCGGGCGAGGTGAACTGGAGTGCGCCTCGGCCGCTGGCTCTCGCCTTCGTGCCGGTGCTGGCGGCCCTCCTGATGGCGATCGATCTTTGGGTTCATCGCCGAAATGCTCGCTTGGCACGCCGCAACACGGCCATTCACGCCGTCGGGTTCCTGATTGCCTATGGCTTCTATCTGGGCCTGCTTTTCCGCTTTGTGCCGACCATCGACGGTCCGGCTCTACCCTGAGAAGTGGGCTTTGGTCAGGATGCGAGAGCCACGTTATAGGGTCTTGCCCAACGTCCCGGCGCTCGAAAATCTGAAACAGATCGTCTGTGATTAGGCCCGAAGCTGACATCGGTCTGGAGCCAGAGCAAGGCGCCCAGCGCCTCACCCGCCTGACCGTCCGCGACTTCCGCAACCACGCCGACCTCGACCTGCCGCTGTCGTCGCGCTTCGTCGCGCTCGTCGGCGAGAACGGGGCGGGCAAGACCAACATCCTGGAGGCGGTCTCGCTGTTCGCCCCCGGGCGCGGGCTCCGGCGGGCCGAGTTCGCCACGATGGCGCGCAAGGACGGCCCCGGCGGGTTCGCCGTCTCGGTGACGCTGGCGCGCGACGGGGCCGAGCATCGCCTCGGCACGGGCTGCGAGCCGCCGGGCTTCGACGGGCGCACCAGCCGGCTCTGCCGGGTCGACGGGGCCGGCGCGCCCTCGCCCGTCGCCTTCTCGGAGTTCGTGCGCGTGGTCTGGCTGACGCCGGACCTCGACGGGCTGTTCCGCGGGCCCGGCGGCGACCGCCGCCGCTTCCTCGACCGCCTCGTCCTCGCCGTCGATTCCGGCCACGGCGCCCGCGTCTCGGCGATGGAGCGGGCGCTGCGCTCGCGCAACCGGCTGTTGGAAGAACGCCCGAACGACGGCCGCTGGCTCGACGCGATCGAGCGCGAGGTCGCCGAGCTCGGCGTCGCCGTGGCGCTCGCCCGCCGCGAGACCACCGAGCGCCTCGACCGGCTGATCCACGAGACCCGCGACGACGCGCAGCCGTTTCCCTGGGCGGCCCTGCGCCTGGAGGGCGACCTCGACGACCTCGTGGCGGTGTGGCCGGCGTTGGAGGCGGAAGACCGCTTCCGCCTTGCGCTCGCCCGCGGCCGCGCGCGCGACCGGGCCGCCGGGCGCACGCTCTCCGGCCCGCAGACCAGCGACCTCGTGGTCCGCCACGGCCCCAAGGACGTGCCGGCGGCGACCGCCTCCACCGGCGAGCAGAAGGCGCTGCTGATCGGCCTCGTGCTGGCCCACGCCCGGCTGGTGCGGGCGATGAGCGGGATCGCGCCGCTGATCCTCCTCGACGAGGTCGCCGCCCACCTCGACCCGCGCCGCCGCGCCGGCCTGTTCGAGGCGCTCGACGCGCTGCCCGGGCAAGTGTTCATGACGGGCGCCGACCCGGCGATGTTCGACGGCCTCGGCGAGGCCGCCGAAATCGTGCGGATCGGGTAATCGCCTCGGGCGACTTCGCCTCAGCCTGCCGCCGAGTGGATGTCGGTCTGCGGGAAGTCGTCGCCGACGAAGAGGAGCGGCACGTCGTGGACGCGCGCGCAGGCATAGGCGAAGCAGTCGCCCATGTTCAGCCGGGCCGGGTGGCCCCGGCCCTTGCCGAAGCGGGCATAGGCGGCGAGCGCGTCGCGCACTTCCTCGTCGCCGAGAGCGACGATCCGGATGCCCGCGAGATCGAGAAACGCGTAGGTCTCCGTCTCGGCAGCGTCGATCGCGAGCGCGTTTTTTCGGGCGAGCGCGCTCGCGGTCTCGAAGATGGCCAGCGCGGATGTGATCGGATCGTGCGCCGCCTTGATGGCCCGCGCCAGTGACGCGTTCCCGGGCTCGCCGGCGAGGATCGCGACCAGCGCGGACGCGTCGACGAACATCAGGGCTCGCCGTTCAGGTCGTCGAAGAACGCCTTGTCGGCCTCCAGCCCGGTTTCCGGACAGGCCGCGATACGATCTTGGATCAGCTTGATCCCCGCGATGAACGCAGTCAGCGACGCATCGCGCCGCTCCAGCTCGTTGGCGAGCGCGATCCGCACCGCCTCGGTCTTGCTGACGCGCGCCAGGGAAGCCAGCTTATCGGCGAGGCGGTTGACCTCCTCGCTTCGAATATTGAGCGGCATCGCGCGTCTCCGTGTAGACAGTGCAACGCTAGTGTATACACACCGCGGCGGCAAGCGGCCGCATCGCCCGGGACAGGTATGACCTCACGACTCGACGACGCGCGGCGGGCCCTGAAAACGACGTTCGGCTACGACGACTTCCGCCCCGGCCAGGACGAGGTGATCGAGGCGGTTCTGTCCGGGGCGGACGTGTTCGCGGTGATGCCGACGGGCTCGGGCAAGTCGATGACCTACCAGTTGCCGGCGCTGGTCGAGGATTCGCTCACCGTCGTGGTCTCGCCGCTGATCGCGCTGATGCACGACCAGGTGCAGCAGATGCGCGGCTTCGGGGTCGCGGCCGCGACGCTCAACTCGTCGGTGGCCGAATCCGTTTCGCGCGAGACCTGGCGGATGATCCGCGCGAACGAGCTGCGCCTGCTCTTCGTCTCGCCCGAGCGGCTGCTGATGGACGGCTGCATGGACGCGCTGCGCGGCGCCGGCGTCCGCCGGCTCGCGGTCGACGAGGCGCATTGCGTCTCGCAATGGGGCCACGACTTCCGGCCCGAGTATCGCGCCCTGTCGCGGGCGCGCGAGGCGCTCGGCGACGTCCAGACCGTGGCGCTGACGGCGACCGCCGACAAGGCGACGCGGGCCGAGATCGCCGAGCGGCTGTTTCCGGAAGGGCGCGACCTCAGGACCTTCGTGCACTCCTTCGACCGGCCGAACATCGGCCTGACCTTCGCCGCCAAGGACAACCCGACCCGGCAGATCGAGCGCTTCCTCAAGCACCGCCGCTCCGAGAGCGGGATCATCTACTGCTCGTCGCGCAAGCGCACCGAGCAGCTGGCCGAAAGCCTGAAGAAGGACGGCTTCAACGCGCTGGCCTACCATGCCGGCCTCGACCAGGGCACGCGGATGCGCAACCAGGACACCTTCCTGCAGGAGGACGGCGTCGTGATGACCGCGACGGTGGCCTTCGGGATGGGCATCAACAAGCCGGATGTGCGCTTCGTCTGCCACGCCGACATGCCGGGCAACGTCGAGGGCTACTACCAGGAGATCGGCCGGGCCGGCCGCGACGGGCTGCCCGCCGACACCCTGACCCTCTACGGCCTCGACGACATGGCGCTGCGCCGCCGCCAGATCGACGAGAAGGAGGTGCCGGACGAGCGCCGCCGCGTCGAGCGGCGCAAGCTCGAGGCCATGATCTCGCTGTGCGAGGGCGCGGCCTGCCGCCGGCAGTCGCTGCTCGCCTACTTCGACGAGGCCAGCGGCCATTGCGGCCGGTGCGACCTCTGCCGCGGCGGCGTCACGCTGGTCGACGGCACGGTCTCGGCCCAGAAGATCCTCTCGGCGATCGTGCGCACCGGGCAGCGCTACGGCGCGGCCTACGTCTGCGACGTCGTCCACGGCAAGGCGAGCGAGCCGATCCGCCGCAACGGCCACGAGCAGCTCAAGACCTTCGGCGTCGGCGCCGACAAGCCGGTCGCCGCCTGGCGGGCGATCCTGCGCCAGCTCTTCGCGGCCGGCGCGGTGGCCGAGAACGGCGACGGCTACGGCGGCCTCACCATGACCGACAAGGGCGAGGCGATCCTGTTCGGCCGCGAGCCGGTGGAACTCCGCCCCGACCCGGAGCCGAAATCCGCCGAGCCGCGCGAGCGCCGCCGCACGGGCGCCGTGCGCGACGCCGGCTCGGACGACCTGAGCCCCGCCGACGAGGCCCTGTTCCAGCACCTCCGGGGCCTGCGCGCCACGATCGCACGCACGGAGAACATCGCCGCCTTCATGGTGTTTCCCGACCGGACGCTGATCGAGATGGCCAAGGGCAAGCCGGTGGACCTCTACGCGCTGCGCACCGTCCACGGCGTCGGCGAGCGCAAGCGCGAGGCCTACGGCGACCGGTTCGTCGCGGCCATCGCCGAGTTCCTGGCGCATCCCCCGGCCGCGTGAGCGGCGGGAATCGGTCTTTTCGCTCGTCTCGGGGCCGCGCCGTCGTGTAGGGAGCCGGAATCCCTTGCCAGCACCAGCGCCGGAACGCGTCGTCATTCCCCAGTCCAACGACACGGCCGCGGCCGACCTGCCCACGGTCGAGCGGCCCGCAACCGATCGGCCGGGCACGACCACGCGCCAGGTCTTCTACCTGCCCGGCTTCGACCCGCGCCAACCGGAGACCTACTGGGGCCTCTTCCGCCGCGAGAGCCGGCTGACCGCGGCGCGCCGCGGCCTCGACATCGCGGTCGGCGAACCGTCGCGCAGCGCCGACCGCCTCAGCCTCGACTGGACCGTGCAATCCGGCGCCACCCGCACGCGCTACGGCCTGCTGCGCTGGGACGACATCGTCCGCGCCCGCTTCCCGCGCGCCAACTGGCGGCGCCTGGGCACGGTGCCGGCCCTGCTGTGGCGGCTTCGGCGCTCGGGCTACGCGCGCCGCCTGCGCCGCGAGGCGCGCAGCTTCGCCATGGTGATCTTCGGGGTCCAGTACCTGTTCCTGCTGTTCGTCGCCGTGAGCCTCGCGCTCGGCGCCCTCCTGCCGTCGGCGCTGCCGGCGGGCTGGCGGCCCTGGTCCTGGCTCGCGGTGCCGGTCGCGGCCTACGCGATCCTGGCCGGCATCATGGCGCTCACCCGCGGCAAGCCGTTCTACTGCGCCCACCTCGTCGACGACACCGCCTTCACCCACGACCACGCGGCGGGACGCGAGCCGCGGATGCCCGACCGCCTCGACGCGATGGCCGCGCGCATCGCCGCCGCGGAAGGGACGGCCGACGAGATCGTGGTGGTCGGCCATTCCTCCTCGAGCTTCCTCGGAATCGAGGTGCTCGACCGCATCCTGGCGGCCGACCCGGCCTTTGGCACCCGCGACACCCCGGTCTCGTTCGTGACGCTCGGCAGCGTGATTCCCTGGATCGCCCTCGACCGGCCGGCCGTGGCGTTCCGGGCGGCGCTCGCGCGGTTCGCCGCCGCCGACCACATCCGCTGGCTCGACGTGCGCGCCCCCTGGGACTGGCTGTCGATCCACCTGCGCGATCCGCTGACCGCGTCCGACGTGCCCTCCCCCGACCGGACGCGCCCGGCGACGCGCTACGTCCGCCTCGAAGACCTGATCGAGGACCGCTTGATCCGGGGGCGGCGCTTCAACTTGTTCCAGATGCACTTCCAGTTGTTGATGTCGAGCCTGGACACGGAGGGGTTCGACTACGTCGCCCTCGTCTCGGGCGCCGAACCGGTGCACGCGGCGATCGACCGCCGCCGCAGGGCGAAGCCCGGAAGCGCATCCGAGGCCGATGCGGACGCGCCGGCCCGGGCCTGAGCGCTTCGACCCCGGTACGGTCCCGCCCGGATGCGCGATCGAATGTTGCCAGGGCGGGCGCTTACCCTCTAGAGCCGTGGCGACCCCCGAGCCGGCGCCTACCTCACCGATGGGCACCTTCTCATCGGGACCGGATTTTCGTCGAGACCGCCGCATGTTCCGCAACGACGTCCCGATCACGCCCGAACTCGTCCGCCAGCATGGCCTGACGCCGGACGAGTACCAACGCTTCCGCGGGCTGATCGGGCGCGACCCGACGCTGACCGAGCTCGGCATCGTCTCGGCGATGTGGAACGAGCACTGCTCGTACAAGTCCTCGCGCAAGCACCTGCGCGGACTGCCGACGACGGGCCCCTGGGTGATCCAGGGCCCGGGCGAGAATGCCGGCGTCATCGACATCGGCGACGGGCTCGCCTGCGTCTTCAAGATGGAGAGCCACAACCACCCGAGCTTCATCGAGCCCTACCAGGGAGCGGCGACCGGCGTCGGCGGCATCCTGCGCGACGTGTTTACGATGGGCGCGCGCCCGATCGCGGCGCTCAACGCCCTGCGCTTCGGCTCGCCCGACCATCCCCGCACCCGGCACCTCGTCTCGGGCGTGGTCGCCGGCATCGGCGGCTACGGCAACTCGTTCGGCGTGCCCACGGTGGGCGGCGCCGTCGGCTTCCACCCGCGCTACGACGGCAACATCCTGGTCAACGCCATGGCGGTGGGCCTCGCGAAGGCCGACGCGATCTTCTACGCGGCGGCCTCCGGCGTCGGGAACCCGATCGTCTACCTCGGCTCCAAGACCGGCCGCGACGGCATCCACGGCGCCACCATGGCGTCGGCCGAGTTCGACGCCGAGACCGAATCGAAGCGTCCGACCGTGCAGGTCGGAGACCCCTTCGCCGAGAAGCTCCTGCTCGAGGCCTGCCTGGAGCTGATGAAGTCCGGCGCGGTCATCGCGATCCAGGACATGGGCGCGGCCGGGCTCACCTGCTCGGCGGTCGAGATGGGCGCCAAGGGGGATCTCGGCGTCGAGCTCGACATCGAGAAGGTGCCGGCCCGCGAGGCGGGCATGACCCCCTACGAGATGATGCTCTCGGAGAGCCAGGAGCGCATGCTCATGGTGCTCAAGCCCGGCATGGAGGCCGAGGCCGAGGCGATCTTCGTGAAGTGGGGCCTCGACTTCGCGGTGATCGGCAAGACCACCGACACCCTGCGCTTCGTGGTGAAGTGGCACGGCGACGTGGTCGCCGACCTGCCGATCAAGGAGCTCGGCGACGAGGCGCCGCTCTACGACCGGCCCCACATCGCCAACACGCACCTGCCCGAGATCCACGCCGCGGACGTGGCCGCCCCGGCCTCGCTGACCGAGGCGCTGAAGCGCCTCGTCGGCTCGCCCGAGCTGTGCTCGAAGCGCTGGGTCTACGAGCAGTACGACCACTTCATCGGCGGCAACACCGTGCAGAAGCCCGGCGGCGACGCGGCGATCGTCCGCGTCGAGGACGGCCCGCGCGGGCTGGCCCTCACCGCGGACGTGACGCCGCGCTATTGCGAGGCGGACCCCGTCGAGGGCGGGCGGCAGGCCGTGGCCGAGGCGTGGCGCAACATCACCGCCGTCGGCGGCCGGCCGCTCGCGATCACCGACAACCTCAATTTCGGCAACCCGGAAAAACCCGAGGTGATGGGCCAGCTCGTCGGCTGCATCCAGGGCATCGGCGAGGCCTGCAAGGCGCTCGACTTCCCCGTCGTGTCCGGCAACGTCTCGCTCTACAACGAGACCAACGGCGTCGGCATCCTGCCGACCCCGACCATCGGCGGCGTCGGCGTGCTCGACGACGTCGCGCGCCACGCCACCATCGCCCTGAAGCGCGCGGGCGACGTGCTGGTGCTGGTCGGCGCGGCCGAGGGCTGGCTCGGGCAGTCGATCTACCTGTCGGTGATCGAGGGTCGCGAGGAGGGCGCGCCGCCCCCCGTCGACCTGTCGCTCGAGCGCCGCAACGGCGACTTCGTCCGCGGGCTGATCGTCTCGGGACAGATCGACACCGTCCACGACCTCTCCGACGGCGGCCTCGCGGTGGCTTTGGCCGAGATGGCGATGGCCGGCTCGTTCGGCGCGACGCTGCCCGAGGCCCCCGAGGGCATGCCGGCCCACGCCTACCTCTTCGGCGAGGACCAGGCCCGCTATCTCGTCGCCGTGCCGGCCGAGGTCGCGACCGACATCCTCTACGCCGCCTCGGCGCAGGGCATTGACGCCTCGGTGGTCGGCGTCGTCGAGGGCGACGGTTTGACCCTGCCGGGCGGGCAGACCATATCCGTCGCCGAGCTTCGTGAGGCGCACGAAGGCTGGCTGCCGGCCTACATGGCGAGCCTGCCGGCCGCCGCCTGAACCCCGACCAAGGAACCGACCGATGCCGATGGACGCGCGCGAGATCGAGCGGATGATCGTCGAGGCCCTGCCCGACGCCAAGGTGGAGATCAAGGATCTCGCCGGCGACGGCGACCACTACGCCGCCACGGTGCTGTCGGCGGCGTTCAAGGGCAAGACCCGCGTCGCCCAGCACCAGATGGTCTACGGCGCGCTCCAGGGGCGGATGGGGGGCGTGCTCCACGCCCTTGCGCTGACGACGGGCGTCCCGCAGGATTAGTCGCCGCAGCGGTGGTGCCGATGGACCAGCCGAGCCTCTACGACGACCACACGGTGACGTGGGCCGACCAGCAGGTCGCCGCGTTGCGGTCCCTCGCGACGCGCCCCGAGCTGTCGAACGTCCCCGATTGGGAGAACGTCGCCGAGGAGATCGAGGGCGTGGGCCGGTCCGAGATCGATCGCGTCGAGAGCGCGATGTCCCAGATGCTGATCCACGTACTGAAATATGCCTCCGCGCCGGCTGCGCAGTCGACCCGTTCCTGGCGCAAGGAGGTCCTGGTCTTCCAGGCCTCGGCGCAGCGGAACTATCGTCCCTTCCTGCGCAAGAGGATCGATTGGGAGCGCCTCTGGGCGAACGCCAAAACGATCGCCGACGCCTCGCTCGACGTCTTCGGCGGCAGGCTGATCGGCGGACTGCCGGACCGGATGCCCTTCACCCCCGAGGAGATGTCGTCGGACGGTTTCGACATGGACCGCGCCCTGGAACGTCTCGCCGAGGTGTTGAAAGCGCGCCCCGACCATCATTAGATCACTCTTGCAGATCAAGGACCGAAACCCATGACCGACGTCAACGCAAGCATCGAGAACGAGATCAAGTCCCAGGACGTGGTCGTGTTCATGAAGGGCACGCCCACCATGCCGCAATGCGGCTTCTCGGGGCAGGTCGTGCAGATCCTCAACTACCTCGAAGTGCCGTTCAAGGGCGTGAACGTGCTGGCCGACGCCGGCATCCGCGACGGCATCAAGGCCTTCTCCAACTGGCCGACCATCCCGCAGATCTACGTGAAGGGCGAATTCGTCGGCGGCTGCGACATCACCCGCGAGATGTTCCAGTCGGGCGAGCTGCAGACCTTCCTGGCCGAGAAGGGCATCCCGGTGAAGTCCGCCGCCGCCTGACGGGCCGCGCGACCGGACGACGACGAAGGGCGCCCCGGCGCCCTTTTTCGTGTCCGCTCCCGAGAAACGTTCGCGCATGCCGCGGCTTGAGCCCAGGGAGGGGATCGGGGGCGACATCCGGAGGTGCTGCGGCATGCACGACGTCATCATCGTGGGCGGCGGCCCGGCGGGCCTCAACGCCGCCCTGATCCTCGGGCGCTGCCGCCGCCGGGTCCTGCTCGTCGACCAGGGCACGCCGCGCAACGCCGCCGCCCGGTTGACCTGGGGCGTCTTCACCCGCGACGGCACGCCGCCCGACGAACTCCGGGCCCTCGCCCGCGCCGACCTCGCCCGCTACGACACCGTCGAGCTTCGCGACGGCGAGGCGATCGGGGCCGAAGCGGTCGCGGACGGGTTCGCGATCACGCTCGCCGACGGGCGCCGCGAATCCGCCCGCCGCCTGATCCTCGCCACCGGGTTGCACCAGGATCTGCCGGCGATCCACGGCTTCGCGCGCTACTGGGGCGCGGGCGTCCATTCCTGCCCCTATTGCGACGGCTACGAGCGGCGCGACAGCCCCATCGCCGCCTACGCCCACGGCCCGGTCGCCAAGGGGTTCGCCCTGGAGCTGACGGCGTGGAGCCGCGACGTGACGCTGTGCACCGACGGCCACCCGACCGAACTCTCCGACGACGACCGCGCCCGCCTGGCGCGCAACGGGGTCCGGCTGATCGAGGCGCCGATCGCACGCCTCGACGGCGACGCCGACGGGCCGACTCACCTCGCCTTCGCCGACGGCACCGCCCTGCCCTGCCGCGCGGTGTTCCTGATGCCGACGGGCTGTCTGCCCTCGACGCTCATCACGCAGCTCGGCTGCACCCTGAACGAGGCCGGCGTGGTGCCGACCCGCGAGTACGAGAAGACGAACGTGCCCGGGCTCTACGTCGCCGGCGACGCCTCGCGCCGGGTGCAGTTCGCGGTCGTCGCCGCCGCGGAGGGCGCGATGGCGGCGTTCGCGGTCAACACCGAGCTGCTGCGCGAGGACACCCGCTGATCGCGCAGGCGTGCAACGGATGCTTTTCCGGCAGGCAGCGCGGCACGCGCACCGCGCGCGACGACCTGCGACGGCGTTCTACCCAGGGTGCGTAGTCTGGAAATCGCTCCCTGCTGCAAGTCGGCGTGCGATCTCGCACCATGGCCGGGCCGCCGCAATGCAATGATGAAAAAAGAGTTTCGATCCTCAAAGGTTCGGAACTTGTTCAGCTTGTCCCCGTTACTCCCGCACGGTCCAGTTCTTCTGGGCCGTCGGTGCCGACGCTCCGCTGTCTCTGCAAGGCCGGTCATGCCCGTCTTCGACGCCAAGAACCTCGGGTCCCAGTTCGAAGGCCAAGCCCTTCTCGCGGCCATCCTGCACCCGACGCGCACCGCACAGACCCGCGCCCTCACGCATGGCCGCCAGCGCGCCGAGCGCGCCGCGATCATGGCCGACCCGATGACGATCGAGCATCGCTTCCCGGTCGGCGCCGGCACCCTCACCCCGACGCCGATCGCCTCGAGCTGACGATTTTCCCCGCGCCCTACCAGGGCTGCGGCGTGACCAGGCCCTGACGCGTCACCACCACCCATTCCCGCCCGCGCCGCTCGACGGCCTCGACCCGGCCGACGCCGGGGATCGAATCGCCGATCGCGACCTCGACGAGGCGGCGGCGGCGGTCCTCCAGCATGGCGGTGCCGTCGTACACGTCGCGCACGGCCCAGGACTCGATGATCGCTGGCTTCGGCTTGGGTTCGGTGATGCTTCCGGTCTGGACCGGCTCCGCCTTGGCGGCCGGTAGAGGAGCGGGCACGGGCGCCGGAGCGGTGGCTGCCGCCACCGTGCGCTTGTCCGCTTGCGCGGTCGTCGCCGCAAGGCGGGCGGCCTGCTCCTTCTCGGCCTGGTCGATGCGCTCGCCCAGGGCCGCGATCTTGGCCACCAGGGCCGTTTCCGTCTTGCCGACCTTCTCCGTCAGCGCGCCGCCGCGGACCTTCGCCTCGCTGCGGGCGGCCTCGGAGACTTCCTTGAGGGCGGCGACCGACTTGTCGAGGCGGTCGGAGGCGATGGCGAGGCGCGAGGCTTCCAGCCGGTTGGCTTCGAGGGCCGCGTTGATCTCGGCCAGCACGACGCCCGTGCCCTCGGAGCGAGGCGTCGCCAGCATCGCGGTGCCGGCGCCGAGCACCGTGCCGAGCGCGAGGGCGGCCCCGGCCAGACCCATCGCCACCCCGTCGAGGCGGCGGCCAACCTTGGCGGCCGTCGGCACAGTCGGCGCCGCCTTGGGCTTGCCACCGGAGACGGCAGCCTTCAGCAGCGCGTCCGGCGAGGCCTTCACGGCCTCCGCGGGCGAATCGATGTTCGTCGTCATGGCCCTCGCCTCCGCGTCCGGCATCTCTGTCGAAAGCTTTGGTTAAGGACGTTTGTTTACCAAAGGGTTACCGCCCCCGCCGGGCCTCGTCGGCCCATTCCGCCCCCGGTCCCGTAGGGCCGCAGGCGTGCGATGCGGCCGCTGCCCGACCCGGAGGTCAGGCCGCCAGCCCGCGCTTGCGCAGCAGCGGTCCGGTGCTCGGCAGGCGTCCGCGGAAGGCGGTGTAGGCCTCGCGCGGGTCGCGCAGGTTGCCGGCGCCGTAGACGTAGGTGCGAAGGCGCTTCGCGGTGGCCGGATCGAAGATGTCGCCGGCCTCGCGGAAGGCGTCGAACGCGTCGGCATCCAGCACCTCGGACCAGAGATAGCTGTAGTAGCCCGCGGCATAGCCGTCGCCCGAGAAGATGTGCGCGAAATGCGGCGTGCGGTGGCGCATGTTGATCTCGGACGGCATCGCGATCCGCTCCAGCGCGTCGGCCTCGAAGGCGCCCACGTCGAGGCCGTCCTCGCCCCCGGCCGAGAGGTGCAGGGTCATGTCGACGATCGCCGAGGAGGTGTATTCCACGGTGGCGAATCCCTGGTTGAAGGTGCGGGCGGCGAGCAGCTTCGTCAGCAGCCCCTCCGGCATCGGCTCGCCGGTGCGATGGTGGCGGGCATGGGTCCGCAGCACCTCCGGCTGCTCCAGCCAATGCTCGTAGAGCTGCGAGGGCAGCTCGACGAAGTCGCCCGACACCGCGGTGCCGGCCAGCACCGGATAGGTCACGTCGGACAGGAGCCCGTGCAGGGCGTGGCCGAACTCGTGGAACAGGGTGCGTGCGTCGTCGAAGGACAACAGCGGCGCCTCGCCGGCCGGGGCCTTGGCGAAGTTCATCACGTTGACGATGATCGGCTTCACGTCGCCGGTGAGCCGCTCCTGCGAGCGGAAGGCGCTCATCCAGGCGCCGCTGCGCTTGGTCGGCCGCGCGAAGTAGTCGCCGAGGAAGGTGCCGACCTCCGAGCCGTCGGCGTTTCCGACGCGCCAGGCGCGGACGTCCGGGTGGTAGCGCGGTACGTCCGGGAGTTCGGCGAAGGTCAGGCCGAACAGGCGCGAGGCCGTGTCGAAGGCGGCATGGATCACCGAATCGAGCGGCAGGTACGCCTTGATCTCGCTCTCGTCGAGGTCGTGCTCGGCCCGCCGCAGCTTCTCGGCGTAGTGGCGCCAATCGTGGGCCTGGAGCGCGAAGTTGCCGCCCTCGGCCTGCACGATCGCCTGCAGCCGGTCGCGCTCGGCGCCGGCGCGCTTGAGGGCGGGGGTCCAGACCTCGCGCAGCAGGTCCATCGCCGCGTCCGGGGTCGCCGCCATGGTGTCGTCGAGCTTGAAGTGGGCGAAGCTGTCGAAGCCGAGCAGCCGCGCCCGCTCGGCGCGGAGCTGTACGATCTCGCGGATGATGCCGCGGTTGTCGGTGTCGCCGCCGCCCTCGCCGCGGCGGATCCAGGCCTCGTAGGCGCGCTCGCGCAGGTCGCGCCGGGTCGAGGACACCAGGAACGGCTCGATCAGCGAGCGCGACAGGGTGACGACGTGGCTGTGCGCGCCGCCGCGCTCCTTGGCGGCGTCGGCGGCCGAGGCGACCAGGAAGTCGGGCAGGCCGGCGCGGTCCTCGGCGGCGTCCAGCGGCAGCAGGAAGCGGCTCTCGTCGGCGAGCAGGTTCTGGCTGAACTGGGTTCCGAGCTCCGACATCCGCGCGGCGATCTCGGCGACGCGCAGCTTGTCCTCCGGCCCGAGGTCGGCGCCCGCGCGGCGGAAGCGGGTGCGGTAGCGCGACAGCACCCGGCGCTCCTCGTCGCCCAGGCCTTCGGCGTCGGCGTCCACCGCGGAGATGCGCGCCCACAGCTCCGGGTTGAGGTAGATCGCGCTGCCGTGGCGCGAGAGCTTGGGGCCGATCGTCCGCTCGATCGCCTGCAGCTCGGGGTTCGTGTGGCTGCCGGTGAGGTTGTAGAACACCCCGGCGACCCGATCGAGGGCGAGGCCCGCCCGCTCCATCGCCGCGACGGTGTTGGAAAAGCTCGGCGCCGCGGCCTCGCCTGCGATCGCCGCGATCTCGGCGTCGTGCGCCGCCAGCGCCGCCTCGAAGGCCGGCAGGTAGTGCTCGGGCCGGATGCGCTCGAAGGGCGGAAGCTCGGCCGGCGTGCCCCAGGCCGCCTCGGAGAAGGGGTTGCCGGCCGGCAGGTCGGCGAGGCCGGGATTTTGCGCTGTCGTCATCTGAAGGTCTCGATGTCTCGCGCCGCGCGTCGGCTGGGGCCGCCGGAGGGCGGCGGTCGGATACGTGTCCACCTCAGATAGGACCGAACGCACGCTTCAGGAAGCCGACGCCGCGCGCGGTCGCGTCGGCATCCGTCGCCGGGTCGAAGGCGTGGCCCTGGTCCGGGTAGAGGTGGACGCGGCAGGTCCCGCCCGCCTCTTCCATCCGCCGCCGCAGGGTTTCCGGATGGCTCGGGCCGACGAGGGCGTCCCGCGCGCCGTGCAGCGCCAGCGCCGGCGGCAGGGCGAGGGGACCGGTACCGAGCTCCGGCGGCAGGAAGGTCGCGCGCAGCACCAGCGCCGCGTTCGCCCCCGGCGCCCGCGCGGCGAGCGCCAGCGCCAGGGCGCCGCCGAGCGAGCGGCCGACCAGGGCCACCGGGCCGGGGACCTGCGCCCGGACCGTCTCGAGGGCGTCGCGCCACGCACCGAAATGCCGGCTGATCCCCGAAAAGCCCACCCGTGCCTCGCCGGTGCGGTCGAGATAGTGCGGCAGCAGCACCGCGAAGCCGGCCTCCGCCAAGGCCGCGGCCTCGGCCCGGACCGGCCGGTCCGAGCCTGGCCCTTCGGCGTCGTGGAGCAGAATCACGGTCGCCGTGGCCGGGGCGTCCTTGCCGTGCGGGGCGAACCGCTCGATCGTGACGGGTCGTCCCTCGCACAGGATCGTGTCGCGGGTGACGACCGGATGGGGTGGATGGGTCATGGCGTCAGGTCGGTCTCGACGGTTCGCGGCGCTCGCGCTCGCCGGCACGACCCTGCTTGCCATGACGGCGGGACGGGATGCGAGGGCCCAGGATGCGAGGGCGCAGGACGCCAAGGCCCAGGACGCCAAGGCCTTGGACGTCAAGGCATTGGGCATCAAGGCGCAAACGCAGGCGCCCGAGGCGACCGTCCCCGTGCCGCCGCCGCTGCCGCCCGAGCGGCCCGCGGAGCTGAAGCCCGCGACCGCGCCGGGCGCGACCGTGAGCGACCCGCCGCGCCCGCCGGAGCGCCCGGCCGAGCTGACGCCGGCGACGCCCCCGGCTTCGGCGCCGGAGCCGAAACCCGCCGAGCCGCCCGCCCAGGCGGAGGTCAAACC
>NZ_VRVF01000140.1:0-5183 GCF_008040045.1 Methylobacterium sp. WL8
CCTTTAGCGAAGCTTGGGCGCTGGACGCACTCGTCGCGTTGGCTGACAGTATTCAATCTTACATGCGTCGCCGGTCTTTGCTCAGTGTCCGCTCTCATGCTCTGGGACATGCGCGAGGATGCGACCCAACGGACGGAAATCACGTCGCGCAGCCTGCTGCAGGTGTTGGAGCGGGATATCGCCCGCAACATCGAGCTGTATGACCTGTCCTTGCAGGCGGTCGTCGACGGCATGAAGCGACCGGACGTGGCGCGAGCTGCCCCCGAGCTTCGTCACATGATCCTCTTCGATCGCTCGGCGACGGGTCTCGGCTTTGGCTTCATCATGGTGTTGAACGCGACCGGCGATGTCGTTCTCAACTCCCAATCGGTCGCGCCACGAGTGCTGAACCGAGCAGATGGCGAGTATTTTCAGTACTTTGCCGCTCACAACGATGATGGGCTCCATATCAGCCCGCCGGCCATCTCCCGCCTGACGGGCAAATGGGTGGTCATGATGAGCCGCCGCTTGTCGAACCCCGATGGCTCGTTTGCCGGGGTCGTCGCCGGTGCCATCCATCTCGACTACTTCCGCGGTCTGTTCGCCGCCGCAGGCGTGGCTCGCATCGGCACCGTGACCTTGTACGGACCGGGTGGATCAATCCTGATGCGGGAGCCATTCGATCAGCAGCTGCTGGGCGAAAGCGTCGCGAACCAGCCCAGCTATCAGCGTATCCTGACCCGCCAAAAAGGCAGCTTCGTCGGTCCAGCGATGGTTGGGGAGGGGGAGCGCCGTTTCGTGTTCACCCACGTCGGAGATCAGCCCCTGCAACTCAGCACCGCGATCCCGCCGGCGGATATCTATGCGGACTGGTGGCAGAAAGCCCTGGCCCTTGGTGGAACCGTACTGGCGCTCTGCGGAGCCACCATAGGGCTGACGTGGCTGTTCCGTTGCGAACTCGATCGGCGACGCGCTGCCGAGGTGGCTACGATCGCTCTCAACGTCGAGCTTGAACTGCTGGCAACGACGGATGGGCTGACCGGCTTGTCCAATCGTCGTAGCTTCGATGAGGTTCTCGCTCGGGAATGGTCGCGCGCGGTGCGAACCTCACAGCCGCTCTCGCTGATCCTGCTGGATGCAGACTCCTTCAAGGGGTTCAATGACCGTTACGGGCATCAGAGAGGCGATGAAGCCTTGAAGCTCATCGCTCGGGCGATTGAGCCGGTCATCGGCCGTTCCGGTGATACCGGCTACCGCGTCGGCGGCGAGGAGTTTGCGGTCATCCTGCCCGATACGGACAAGGAGGGCGCCAGGATCGTCGCCAGCCGCATCCAACAGGCTGTGCCCGGCTGGAAGCTCCCTCATGCCAGTAGCAATCACGCGGTGCTTACGGTGAGTTGCGGGTTGGCCCAGATCCCCGAGGCAGTTGCGATGGAACCCGCGGGGCTGTTTCGTGCTGCCGACGCCGCTCTCTACGAAGCCAAGAGATCGGGCCGCAACTGCGTTCGGGTTTCGGGTTCAGTGAGTCCTGATCTACGCCTGGTCATAGGCTGAAGCCACCGGCGTCGCATCTTCTCCACGGCCATGTGAACCGCGATCGCCTGGAGCACCAGCGCCGACGCTCGCGCACCTTGTTCCGACGCAAGGCCTCGGGCGACCTGTTTCGCGGGTCCTATCCAACCGCGAATAGGTCAAGCTGAAGCGCCGATCCCTGCCCCCTGCCCCGCCGGCCACCTCGTGAAAGCGTCTTGATCACCGGCAGTGCTCCGGTCCCCTTGGCATGCAGCACGGCTCCCACGATCTGACAGCCGTCGCCATGATGGTACGCGTAGGCGCGGCAGCCATCGGCCTGCAGGATCTCCTGAACAATCGCCTCGTCATCTGGACGTGCGTGCAAGGCATTCAGCAAACATGTCAGGCCAAGCGAGGCAACGTTCGAGAAGTAGAACTCGCGCTGGTATCCGGTCCAAATCTGGCGCTGCGCACCGATGCTGGTTCGCGAGAACGGATTGTAGGGCGAAACCACCGTACTCTCATCTAGGACGAAGGCGGCGATCGCGTCCCGATCAGCGATATGTGGGGCTGCCCGGATCGATGCAGCGAGCTGACGCTGAGGAATTGGCACGCGATCACATCCTCATACCGTCATGGACTGAGATCGGATCGAACCACGAGCGATCCGATCTCGGCACGTTTCTCGAAGAAGAAGGCCCTAAAAGTTCAAAAAGAGCCCTGAACCCGCCTGTTTGGCTATGTCATTGCGAAACAGATCGTTTTACGAATTGCCGTCATGCCACAGCTCGTAGCCGTGCCCATCTCAAGGTTTGAACTTTGGATCCTGCGTCGTCCCCGCGATGGTGGTGGGCGCATCGACACACAGCGCATTCAGATCGAGGCGAACTCGGGGGATCAGGCGATCGCTCAAGGGAGGTTTCTCGCAGAGGCGATCCTCGAAGGCTGGACTGGTGTGGCGATGCTGACCAACGAAGCTGGTGCCCTGATCTGGTCGACGCGTAGGGACATGCCACCGCCGACAGCACTTGGCATGGTTTGATCGATGGCCATCTGCTGTGGGTGGGCGTGACCAAGGCCAGAGAGATGCTGGCTGGGCACCATTACGCGCTCGATGCGAAGCGTCCAGAGCCGCCATGGTGTTGCCAGTGGCAGAAAGTCGGCCTCATCAAGCACGTGCTCGGCCTGGTCGCCATGCGTGACCACCATGCGGAACGGCACCTCGCCCGGCGGCCCGATCAGCACGACCGTCAGGGTGTTGAAGCCGTCATGCAGCCACGACGTGACGTCGTGGTGGAAGCCGTCCTCCGTCGGATCAAGCCCCTCCAGCGCGGGCTGCGTCACCGCGTAGGTGTTGAGACTGACCATAGCGCGGCTCCCCGCGCCCCACAGTGTGAGACGCAGCCGCTCCCCGGCTCGAATGTGCATGCTGTGCCCCGCTACAAGGGCCAAACTGACCGGTTCGAGGGTTTTCCACAACGGGAACGAGGCGTGAACGGCAACGCTTCATTAACGCTGTTGCTGGAGCGCTCCACCCCCCTATCCCTGAAGATCCACTGGCCGATCCAACAATAGGAAGCCCCCATAGCTTGGTCGGGCGACCGAAGGCGGTATAGCTCAAGTTCGCAAGCGCAATTGCAAGACAATACATCTATAAGTTGAATTGCTGGTTGTATCAAATGCAATCGAATTTTCTACCAGCCTGTATCGTTGCCTGAGGCATTCTAGGAGCAACAGGGGAGGCACCTAACCAGCGGTCTCCGCCCACCTATTTCCCTGCCAGGAAACTCAGACCATGATCGGCCCCATCCTCGTTTCGGTGTGCCTCCGTACCTTGGGATCACCAGCCATCGGCTGGCCGGTGCGTGCCGTCATCGTTCTGGCATCGCGACTCAAATCACCCCGCGGCGGGGTCGCTTACAGCCAAGCCACCGCAATGGTCCCGGTTCGGTAGCTCATGAGATTAATGCGTGGCGGTGGGGCTCAAGCCGCCCGAGCAAGATCGCCCTCGATCGAGGCGAGGGCCCGCTCCAGAGCCGCGAAGCAGGCCGGGTCGAACGATGTGCCGAGATCTGCACGCATAATGCCGAGCGCCTTCTCAAGCGACATGGCGGCCCGGTAGGGTCGGTCAGCGGTCAAGGCATCCAACACGTCGGCTACCGAGACGATGCGGGTCTCGGGGGCAATCGCATCGCCACTCAGCCCGCGCGGGTAGCCCTTGCCGTCCAGCCGTTCGTGGTGGCCGCCGCCGATCAAGGCCATCTCGTGGAACACCGGCACGCGGGCCAGGATGGTCTCAGACAACGAGGCGTGATTGCGCATGTCACGCCACTCCGCATCGTCCAGCTTCCCGTTCTTGTCGAGGATCGCGTTCGAGACACCGAGTTTGCCAACATCGTGCAGGAGTGCGGCTCGCTTGAGCCAGCGGCGGCGTTCCCATGTGTAGCCAAGTTCGGCCGCGATCATGTCCGCGTAGACTGCGACCCTCTCCGAGTGGCCGGAGGTGAAGGGGCTCTTGGCATCGATGATTTGTGCGAAGGCACGGGCGATATCGTCGAGGTAGTCTTCGTCAACGACGATCGGGCTGCCCGGTGCCAGGGCGAGCACCGCTGCTTCGACTTGGTCCGAGGCGAGGGTCTCCCAGAAGCTGGGATCGGCCGCGATAGTCTCGAAACAGGCAACGACCTGAGGATCGAACCACGTGCCTGAGCGAGCCCGCACTTCGGCGATTGCGGCCGCAGGGCCGGCAGCCGTGTGGAACACGTCCACGACCTGGGCCAACAGTGCCACGCGAGCGTAGAGCGGGATTGCGGGACCAGCGATACGGTCTGGACGACCACCGCCGTTCCAGTGCTCATCGAGGGCGTGAATGGCCTCGCAGACGCTGGCGGGGAAACGAAGCTGACGGGCGATCTCGGCACCACGCTGACAGCGGGTCTGGATCAGGTCATCAGTGATCGCTCCACCGTTCTGCAGAATGTTGAGAACGGCACGAAAGCGATCGGCGAGGCCGGCCTTGAGGCCGGTATGAGAGAAGACGAAGCCCAACACCTTCGGCAGGCTGTCGCTCACCGTCTTGAAGTCACGCTTGAAGCTAAGATCGTCTGAGAGATAGAGTTCGCAGATACGCGCGGCGTTGCTGGAGCACCCGAGGTCCTTGAGCATCACCGTGTGGTAGAGTTCCCAGAGCTGCAAGTCCGGCAGGCCCATCACTCGGCCGATGTGGAAGCCGATCCAGGTCGAACGGACGCAATGCCCGACGGGCTGACCTTCCGTCAGGTCAAGGGCATGGCTCAAGGAGCCGAGCACTTCCGACAGCTGAACCGTCCTGGCCTCCTCTTCGCTGCCTGATACGATCCGCATCGTTCTCGTCCAGCCTCTTGCCTTATAGGTCTCGATAGGCGGCAAGACTGCCTGAAGAACCTGATCAAAGCGTTGCGCTGCCTCTCGCTCGCTAATTAGCCCCGAGCAGACCTTTCTGGCTTCCGCAAAAAGTCGGGAGCGGACCCAGAGTGTGAGTTCCATCCGTGAGACTTCGACCGCTAGGAATGGCCACGAAAAAAAACTAGGACGGCAGAATTGGCTGTTTGAGCGTTGAGGGTGCGGGGGCGTCTACGGGGAGGCGCATGATGTCTCGCACCCAGTGTCGGACGCCGGATCGTGAGCGGGTCCTGGTTCCGGTCCGCCAGCAC
>NZ_VRVF01000141.1:0-5182 GCF_008040045.1 Methylobacterium sp. WL8
CCGCCCCCCGCCCCCCGCAGGTCGTCGCCGGCCGCCGACGTGCCGTCCTCGGCGGTGCTCGTCGCCAACCAGCCGGAATGGTCGGTGGGCGACCTCGCCTCGGCGTTGAAGCGCACGCTGGAGGACGCGTTCGGGCACGTGCGGCTGCGCGGCGAGATCTCGGGGTTCCGCGGGCAGCACGGCTCGGGCCACGCCTACTTCTCGCTCAAGGACGGCAACGCCCGCATCGACGCCGTAGTCTGGAAGGGCACGTTCAACCGCCTGCGGCAGAAGCCGCAGGAGGGGCTGGAGGTCGTCGCCACGGGCAAGATCACGACCTTCCCCGGCAAGTCCTCGTACCAGATCGTCATCGAGAGCCTGGAGCCGGCCGGCGTCGGCGCCTGGATGGCGCTGCTGGAGGAGCGCAAGCGCGTCCTCGCGGCCGAGGGCCTGTTCGCGGCCGAGCACAAGCGGGCGATCCCGTTCCTGCCGCAGGTCGTCGGGGTGGTGACCTCCCCCACCGGCGCGGTGATCCGCGACATCCTGCACCGGCTCGAGGACCGGTTCCCGCGGCCCGTCCTGGTCTGGCCGGTGCGCGTGCAGGGCGACGGGGCGGCCGACGAGATCGCCGCCGCGATCCGCGGCTTCAACGCGCTTCCCCCCGGCGGCCCGATCCGTAAGCCGGACGTGCTGATCGTCGCCCGCGGCGGCGGCTCGATCGAGGACCTGTGGGCGTTCAACGAGGAGGCGGTGGTGCGCGCCGCCTTCGAGAGCCGGATCCCGCTGATCTCGGCGGTCGGGCACGAGACCGACACCACGCTGATCGACTTCGTCTCCGACCGGCGCGCGCCGACGCCGACGGGCGCCGCCGAGATGGCCGTGCCGGTGCGGGCCGACCTCGCGCTGGCGCTGGACGACTTGACCCGCCGCCGCCGCGGGGCGGTGGAGCGCAAGCTCGACCGGCTGGCTGCGGATTTCCGCTCGGCCCTGCGGGCGATGCCCGATGCCGACGCGTTCCTCGCGGGCAAGCGCCAGCGCCTCGACCTCGCCGAGGCCCGGCTCGCCCCGGCGCTGGCGGGCAACGCGCGCGCCTTCCGCGAGCGGTTCGCGCGCGTGCTCGACCGGCTCGCGCGGCACCCGCCGGAACTGGTCTTGGAACGCGCGCGGGCGCGGCTTTCGGCGATCGACCACCGGCCGCGCCAGGCGCTCGCCAACCACGCAAGCCGCAAGGGCGACGCGCTGGCGGCCCTCGGCCACCGCCTCGTCGTCGCCCGGACGACGACCCTGCGCCGGGCCGAGACCGAGGCGGCGCGCGCGCGCGAGCGGCTGGCGGCCTCGCATGGGCGGATGATCCACGCGGCGGCCGGGCTGATCGAGCGCCGCCGCGCCCGGCTCGACCGGGCCGGCGACCTCCTCGGCAGCCTCGGCTATCGCGCCGTGCTCGCCCGCGGCTACGTGCTGGTCCGCGACGGCGCAGGCGCTGCGCTCCGCTCCGGCCGCGGGTTGCCGGCCGGCTCGCCCCTGAGCCTCGAATTCGCCGACGGGTTCGTGTCCGCCCGCACCGAGGTGGATGCGGGCGCTCCTGCGCCCGAGGGTGCTCCCTCGGCGAAGCGAGGCCCCGCCCCGGCGAAGCAAGGCGCCGCCCCGGCGAAGAAGCGTGCGCCGCGCCGGGCGAAGGCCGCAGCCGAGGCCGAGCCTCCGCCCGCGCCCGCCGCCGCGCAGGGCTCGCTGTTCGAGGCTTGAGCCCGGTCCGGCGACCCTCGAGGCCGCCGGCTCAACCCTGGCGGCGGTAGTGGTAGCGCAGCAACTCGGTGCGGAACCCGAGGCCGCGGTAGAGCGACAGGGCGGCCGCGTTCTCGGCCACCACCTGGAGGCAGGCGCCGACGGCCCCGTTGGCGCGGGCCCAGCGCATCAGCGCGCCGACCGTGCGGCGGGCATGGCCGCGCCCGCGCAGCTGCGGGGGCGTCGCCACGGATTCGATCACCGCGAGCGGCCCATCGAGGACGGTGTAGCCCATCGAAGCGGTCTCCCCCGCAAGGTCCAGGGCGGCGAAGGCGCGGGGACCGCGCAAGTCTCCCGTCATCGCGGCGTAGATCGCGGCGGCCTGCGCGTCGGCGCCGGCAAGCCGGCTGCGCAGCGCGAGCCAGTCGCCATCGGGCGCCGGCATCAGCCGCACGCCTGAGTCGAGCCCGTCCGGCATCCCGTCGAGGGCGGCGAACAGGGTCGACGCGTGGCCCTCCGCGCCGTAGCCGCGCGCCGCCAGGGGTTCGTCGAGCTCCGGGGCGAGGCTCACCACGCGGACGATCGCCGGCTGGCCGAGCGCCGCGTACGCACGCTCGCAGACCGCGATCGCCGCGTCGGCCGGGCCGCGCGGTCCGGGGGTCGGGTTGAGCGAGTTCGTCCGCCGGGTCGGCCCGCCCGAGGCGCGCAGCAGCCACCCGTCCAGAAGGTGTTGACGTGACGCCGGGCATGCGACCAGGCAGGCCGCCTCCGCTCTCCAGGCGAGGTCGTCGTGCTGAGACATGGACCGTCCGCGGGTTCTACGGCCGGCGGGTCGTAGCACGGCGGTAGACCGATCCGAACCGCAAGACTTGCGCGATCGGTTGTATCGATTGAGTTGGACTCGTATACAAATTGTTGCTCAAGGTTTCTGAAGAGCGGGAAGCATACTGGTAGGCCGATGAAGTTCGACGGCATCGACGATCGAGGGCAGGCGGTGGGGGACCTGCACGCCGCCCTCCAGGCGTCGGGCGTCGTCGGCACCTGGGACTGGAACCCGGTCTCGCAGCGCGTGCGCTACGATCCCGGCGCCGCCGAGCTGCTGGCGGGGGACGCCGCGCTGGCCGGCCGCGACCTCGAGTTCGCCGACGCCGTGGCCGGCATCCATCCCGACGACGTCCCCTGGATGACGCAGGAGGTGGAGCGCGCCATGCAGGCCGGCGGCCTGATGCTGGCGGAGTACCGGGCCGGGATGCTCTCCGGGCAGACGCGCTGGCTCCTGTGCCGCGGCCGGATCTTCCACGATCCTCGCGGGCGCCCCGTGCGCAGCACCGGCATCCTGATCGACATCACCGAGGTCCGGACCATGGACGCCGGCTCCGTCGCGACCCCGTCGATCGGCGAGCCGGAGGCGCCGCTGGTGCGTGCCGCCGACCTCTGCATCGCGTTGCACGGGGTTGTCGGCGAGAGCGGATCCGAAGCGCTTCGCGGGATGACCGAGCGCCTGCTGCTTCAGATCGGCCGCGAGATCGCCCGGGCCGAGCGCGCGGCCGTGCCGCCGACCGCGCTGCATTGAGGGCCGGGGCCGCGCGGGCTTGACGGCGGCCGCGGGGTTGGCGATGCCGCGTCCTGCGGCACGCGTCCTGCCTGTGGGGCGGCGTGCCGCGACCAGGAGAGACCCGTGACCACCACGACCGCCAGCGACCAGCTGCTGCACCTCGTCTTCGGCGGCGAGCTGGAGGACATCGACGGGCTCCGGTTCAAGGATCTGGCCGGCCTCGACATCGTCGGCATCTTCCCCGACTACGCCTCGGCCAAGGTCGCGTGGCGCGCCAAGGCCCAGGCCACGGTCGACAGCGCGCAGACCCGCTACTTCGTCGTCCACCTCCACCGCCTGCTCGAGCCGTAGGCGCCCGGCTGTGCAGGGGGCCGTGCAGGGGGCTGTGCAGCGGGCGGGCCCGGCCATTGTGACGGTTCGACCGCACTGGTAAGAGCCCGACCGACGCGGATGCCGGCGGGCCTGTCGATCGGCCGGCCGTTCCAGTCTTCAGGACGTGTCTCGGCCCGAGACCCCAGATGTTGAGCCCGCAGGCATGAAGTCTTCGATCAAGATCATCGCCGGCAATGCCAGCCGGCCCTTGGCGGAGGACATCGCCGGCTACCTCGAACTGCCGCTCGCCAAGTGCATGGTCCGGCGCTTCGCCGACATGGAGATCTTCGTCGAGATCCAGGAGAACGTGCGCGGCGAGGACGTGTTCATCGTCCAGTCGACCTCGTATCCGGCCAACGACCACCTGATGGAGCTGCTGATCATGATCGACGCCGCGCGTCGGTCCTCGGCGCGGCGCATCACGGCGGTGATCCCGTATTTCGGCTACGCCCGGCAGGACCGGCGCACCTCGGGCCGCACCCCGATCTCGGCCAAGCTCGTCTGCAACCTCATCACCGAGGCCGGCGCCGACCGCGTGCTGACGCTGGACCTCCATGCCGGCCAGATCCAGGGCTTCTTCGACATCCCCACCGACAACCTGTTCGCCGCGCCCGTGATGGTGCGCGACATCAAGGAGCGGCTGACCTCCACCGACCGCATGGTGGTCTCGCCCGACGTCGGCGGCGTGGTCCGGGCGCGCGCGGTCGCCAAGCGCATCGACGCGTCGCTGGCCATCGTCGACAAGCGCCGCGAGCGCGCCGGCGAATCCGAGGTGATGAACATCATCGGCGACGTGGAAGGCCGCTCCTGCATCCTCGTCGACGACATCGTCGATTCCGGCGGCACCCTGGTCAACGCGGCCGAGGCCCTGCTCAACGCCGGCGCCAAGGAGGTCTCGGCCTACATCACCCACGGGGTGCTCTCGGGCGGCGCGGTCTCGCGCATCGCCGCCTCGCGGATGAAGGAGCTGGTGATCACCGACTCGATCCAGCCGACCCAGGCCGTCAAGCTCGCCCGCAACATCCGCGTGGCGACCATCGCCCCGCTCTTGGGCGAGGCCATCGGCCGGACGGCGACGGAAGCCAGCGTGTCGAGCCTGTTCGACTGAGCGTCATGGCCCGTCCAGGGCATCCGAACACAGCGTCCTCAAAAACCGCTCCGTCATTCCGGGGCTGCGCAGCAGAGCCCGGAATCCAGAGCCGCCGCGGGCTCCGAGGTGAAGCGTCCCGGCCCTTCGAGCCCGCGCGGCGCGTCTGGATTCCGGGCTCGCCTTCGGCGCACTGGAATGACGGGGTTTGGGCTGTCTGGCGCAGCCCCCTACCCGTCCCGCCCCCGCACGTAACCCCGCGAGATCAGGCGGCTGCGCTCGCGCGCGCGGCGGTCGGATTCGAGCAGGTCGGAGAGCGCGTCGGCGATGACGCAGCGGAGCGCCAGGTCCGCGTCGCCGGCGCTGGTGAGGAGGTAGGCGCGCGCGATCTCCTCCACCGGGCAGCTTTGCGGCGAACAGCTTGGGGGCGAGCAGCTTGGGGACGGGTCGGCCGGGCGGGGTTGGGC
>NZ_VRVF01000142.1:0-5137 GCF_008040045.1 Methylobacterium sp. WL8
GCCAACACATCCCCTCGACACGACACTCGATCACCCTGGCGCGGGGTGGAGCAGCCCGGTAGCTCGTCAGGCTCATAACCTGAAGGTCACAGGTTCAAATCCTGTCCCCGCAACCAAACATCATATCATCCATAGCGAGCCCGCGCCGTCGAAAGACAGGGCGGGCTCGTCGCGTTTGGGCAGTGAGGCTGAGGTCGGACCCGGTCCAGGCGGAACGCGCCTCATCCGTTTCCGCGCCGGCGTGCCGGTCGGCCCAGGCCGAAGCGTGCGGGGCCGCCCGGTGCACCCTTCACGACGGGCGCGCCCGGGCCGGCGCCTGTTTCCGCCAGATCCTCCATGATCGGACAATACGGCCTGGCGTCGCCGTGGCAGCGCGCGGCCAAAGCCGTCAGCGTCCGGCTCATGGCATGAAGCTCCTCGGCCTTACGCTCCAGGGCTGCCACGTGCTCCAGCGCGATGCGCTTCACGTCGGCGCTGGCGCGGTCCCGGTCGCGCCACAGGGCGAGCAGCGTGCCGATCTGCTCCACCGTAAAGCCGAGGTCGCGCGCACGGCGGATGAAGCGCAGGGTGTGGATCCCCACCTCGGTATAGTGCCGATAGCCGGCTTCCGAGCGTGCGGCCTCTGCGATCAAGCCGGTGCTCTCGTAGTAGCGGATCATCTTGGCCGAAACGCCGGAGGCGCGTGCGGCCTCGCCGATCGTCATCATCGTTGCACCTCACAGGCCGGGCGCCAGCGACGCAGCAGCAGCGCGTTCCCGACGACGCTGACGCTGGAGAACGCCATCGCTGCGCCCGCCACCACCGGGCTGAGCAGCCCGAAGGCCGCGAGCGGGATGCCGACCACGTTGTAGGCGAGCGCCCAGAACAGGTTCTGCCGGATCTTGGCATAGGTCCGCCGCGCGATGTCGATCGCGTCGGCAACCAGCATCGGATCGCCGCGCATCAGCGTGATGCCGGCCGCGTGCATCGCGACGTCGGTGCCGGTGCTCAAGGCAATGCCGACGTCGGCGGCGGCGAGCGCCGGCGCGTCGTTGACTCCGTCGCCGACCATGGCGACGCGGCGCCCGCCCGCCTTCAGGCGGAGGATCGCGGCCGCCTTGTCCTCCGGGAGAAGCTCGGCCACCACCTCGTCGAGGCCGAGCGCCTCGGCCGCGCGGGCGGCGCTGCCCCGGTTGTCGCCGGTGAGCATCACCGTGCGCAGGCCGCGCCGGCCGATTGCCGCGATGGAAGCGGCCGCGGAGGGTTTCACCGCATCGCCGAAGGCGATCAGGCCGAGCAGCCGCACGGGCGCGGTCCCCCCGGCTTCCTCCTCCGAGATCCAGGAAACCGTGCGGCCCGCCCGCGCCAGGGCTTCGCCCCGGTCCGCGAGGGGCGCCAGGTCGACGCCGTCCTCCTCCATCAACCGGCGGCTGCCGAGGCGGAGCGCGCGGCCGTCCACCTCGGCGGCGACGCCGCGGCCCGGCAGCGCCCGCAGGTTGGCGGCCGGCGGCGGCGACACGCCCTCCGCTGCGGCGAGCGTCGCGACGGCGCGGGCGAGGGGATGCTCGCTGCCGGCCTGCAGCGCGGCGGCACGGCGCAGGAGGTCTGCGCGCGTGACGCCCGGCGCAGGCTCGAGGTCCGTCACCGTCGGGCGCCCTTCCGTCAGCGTGCCGGTCTTGTCGAAGGCGACCGTGTCGAGGGCGTGGGCCACCTCCAGGGCTTGCGCGTCCTTGATCAGGATGCCGTGGCGCGCCGCGACGCCGGTGCCGGCCATGATCGCCGTCGGCGTCGCGAGGCCGAGGGCGCAGGGGCAGGCGATGACCAGCACCGCGACCGCATCGATCAGCGCCGTTTCCGCGCTAGCGCCCGCAATGAGCCACCAGCCGAGGAAGGTGAGCAGGCCCAAGCCGAGCACCACCGGCACGAACACCGCGCTCACCCGGTCGACCAGGCGCTGGATCGGCGCCTTGGCAGCCTGCGCGTCCTCGACAAGGCGGATGATCCGCGCGAGCGTCGCCTCCGCGCCGACCGCGGCGACCTCGACCACGAGCCGGCCGTCGCCGTTGATGGCGCCGCCGACGACCCGGTCGCCGACGGCTTTTGCCACCGGCAGGCTCTCGCCGGTGATCAGCGCCTCGTCGATCCGGCTCGCGCCGTCGCGGATCGTGCCGTCGGCGGGCAGGCGTTCGCCGGGGCGGACCACGACCGCGTCGCCGACCCGGAGCGCGGAGACCTCGATCTCGGCCTCGCTGCCGTCCGGCCGGCGCAGGCGCGCGCGCTCGGGCCGCAGCGCCGTCAACGCCCGGATGGCCGACGCGGTGCTGCGCTTGGCGCGGCTCTCCAGGCGCTTGCCGAGCAGAACGAGGGTGATCACCACCGCCGAGGCTTCGAAGTACAGGTGCGGGGTCGCGCGGCCGGCCTCCGCGGCGCGGACGAGCTGGTACAGGCTCAGCGCGTAGGCCGCGGAGGTGCCGAGCGCGACGAGCAGGTCCATGTTGCCGGCGCCCGCCCGCAGCGCGCGCCAGCCGGCCCGGTAGAACCGGGCGCCGAGCCAGAACTGGATCGGGGTCGCGAGCGCCAACTGCACCCAGCCGGGCGGCATCCAGGCGATCCCGAACGGCATCAGCAGCATCGGCGCGACCAGCGGCGCCGCGAGCGCCGCGGCGACCAGGAGGTGGATTTCGTCGCGGCGGGCGGCGGCGTCGCGTGTGGCCTCCGCGGCGTCGGGTCCGCCGGCGGGCGCGGCCGGCGTCGCATCGTAGCCGGCCTCAGCCACCGCCGCGACGAGGTCCGCGTCGGCCACGACGCCGGCCGCCGCCGTCACCCGCGCCCGCTCGGTGGCGAGGTTCACCGAGGCTTGCGAAACCCCGGGCACCGCCCGCAGCGCCGCCTCGACCCGCCCGGCGCAGGAGGCGCAGGTCATGCCCGCGACGGCGAAGTCGCGGGTCTCGCCGCCGACGTCGTAGCCGGCATCCGTCACGGCGCAGGCGAGGGCCGCCGCCAGCACGCCCGTCGCGACGGTGACGCTGGCCCGCTCGGTGGCAAGGTTCACGGAGGCGCTCGACACGCCCGGCACCGCCCGCAACGCCGCCTCGATCCGGCCGGCGCAGGAGGCGCAGGTCATCCCGAGGACGGGGAGGGCGACGGTTCGGACGGCCTCCGTCGCGTGCGCCTCGGGGGCGATCGGGGTGAGCGTGTCGGAGTCGGCTTTCAGCATAAGAGGAGAGATGGGGCTTCCCACGGTGGGAAGGTCAAGGCCGCCGGACGTCGGATCGTCGCTTCGGTTTCGCGGATCGCCAAGCCCGCTGCGGAGATCGAGCATCGCGAATGCGCGGTGCCGCACCGGAGGGCGCGGCGAGCCAGGCCCGGCGCTCCGCGATCAGCCGCCGCAGGCGGGCGCGTCGGGCGTTCGGCCGGATGCAGTCGCAGCTCTCGATGCCGGCCGGGTCGCAGCTGAGGATCGAGAGGATCGCCACCGCGATCCCGAGGATGCCGAGGGCGACGAGGGGCCATGCGAGGCCGAGGCCGACGAGCGCGGCGATGGCGAGCTTCCCGGCCAGGGAGCCGACGAGCTTGGTCTTCGCCAGCGCGAGCAGGGCGCCGCCGCCGCCCGCGCCGCCGCGCAGGGCCCGGACGATCCGCTTGCGGGCGCGATGCCGCGCGGCCAGCGCCTCCAGGCGCCGCAGCTGACGCGCGACCGCCGCATGGGTCGCGTAGGCCCCGGCCGCGGGGCGCGGATGCAGCGCCTCCGTCATCACCCGAGCCTAGCGCGACGCGCCGGGTCGGTCGACCGGCCACGATGCGGGGTGCGCCGTCAAAGAGAAGCTGGTCTTTGCACCCGGGCGACCATGCAGACGGCCCCTGACGCGTCCCACCGCGTGCGCGCGTCAGGGGCCGTTTCAAGCAACGCTCCATCAGGACGCGCGTCGTTTCCGGCACATCCGTTCATGGGCTCAGCTATCATCGGAAACATATCGATCGATGTCGATGCATTAAGCACGGTGCACCTTTTGGATGCAGGGTGATGGTCTCTGAAACCGACGGTCGGCACGGGTTTTTTAACGCGTTGAACCGCTTTCTCATCCAGCGGTTGTGCGCGCGGCGCGCCGCCCCGGTCGTCCCGCGCAGGTTCGGACAATGCGCTTGCACGTCTCCCTCAAAGCCTCGCTCGGCGCCGCCTTCGGCTTCCTTGCACTCATCAGCGCCGGACAGGGCGTCGTCTCGCTTGCGAAGCTGTCGAGCATCGGCACGTCCGTCGACGCGATCTCCAGCAACTGGCTGCCCTCCGTCGTCGCGGCGAACAACGTCAAGGCCGCCGAAGCCGACATCCGCATCAAGCATCTGCGCCTCCTGACGCCCACGAAGTCGGCGACCGCCTTCTCCGAGGACAGCAAGCTGCTCGCGACGTCGGCGTCCGAGTTCGAGGCGACGCGCAAGTCCTACGAGACCTTGATCTCCGGCGAGGACGAGCGCTCGATCTACAACGCGTTCGTCGCGTCCTGGAACAAGTACGATGCGGCCACCGTGGAATCCATGCAGTTGGCCGAGGCGGGACTGATGTCGGAGGCGGCGGCGCTGATCGGCAGCCCCGACAACGCGAACTTGTACGACAACGCCCGCGACGCGCTGAACCGCGTCGTCGCCTACAACGAGGTCGGCGCCCGCAGGGATGCGGCGGACGCCATGGCTCAGATCGATGCCGCGACGGCGACGACCTACTGCGCCATCGTCCTGGCGCTCGTCGCGGCCTGCGCCGCCGCGGCGTTCAGCCTCCTGCGCGTCTCGCGACCGATCCAGGCGATGACCGGCGTGATGTCGGGGCTGGCCGCCGGCGAGGCCGAGATCGCGGTGCCGTACGGCGCCCGCCGCGACGAAATCGGCGCGATGGCGTCGGCGGTCCAGGTGTTCAAGGAGAACCTGATCCGCACACGCAAGCTGGAGGCGGAGACGGCGGACGCGCGGCTGGCGGCGGAGGCGCAGCGCAAGGCCGGGATGCGGCAGATGGCCGACGACTTCGAGGCGGCGGTGGGCGGCATCGTCGGGATGGTGTCGTCCTCGGCGACCGAACTGCAGGCCACCGCCCGGACCCTGACCGCGACCGCCGCCGAGACCGCGGGCCAGTCCACCACGGTGGCGGCGGCCGCCGAGGAGGCCGGCA
>NZ_VRVF01000143.1:0-4713 GCF_008040045.1 Methylobacterium sp. WL8
GGCCCTGCGCCGATCCCTCGACATCCGCAGGCAGGCGCGGACCGCACGAACCCGCTTCCGCCGCGATCCCGACGCCTACCTCACCGCCCTCGAACAACAGGCCCAACAGCCAATTCTGCCGTCCTAGAAAAAAACGCTTACCTGACGGATGATTTTATCTGATGAAACGTAAGTGCGAACCCAAAGAGTTGTTTGTACATTGAGAAATAGTCTTCGTTCCAGTGTTGCTATTAGGTCATATCGCAGACAATCAATCCAAGGCTACTGGTTGGGTCATACTCGTCACCAACCCCGGATGCCGCCCGTGCTGAAGTCCGTCGCCCTCGCCGCCGTCGCTTCGGTGACCCTTGCTGCCGCCGCAGGTGCCGCAGACCTTCCGCGTCGCGCTCCGCCGCCGGTATTCACGCCGGTGCCGGTGTTCACCTGGACTGGGTTCTATGTCGGCGTGAACGCGGGCTATGCCTTCACCGAGAATGATACGATCCGCACCACTGGGTTGAACAACCTCGGCGCCGTCGGTACCCCGACCGCGCCGGCCAACCTTCAGCTCAACGTGGACCGCAACCTCCGCCGTCCAGCCGTCAACATGGCGACCGAAGGCTTCAGCGGCGGCGGCCAGATCGGCTACAACTTCCAGTTCACGCCGGGCTCCGGCATCGTCGTTGGCGTCGAGGCCGACGCGCAGTACACCGACCTGAGCCGCAACCAGGTCCAGAACACCACCAACACCGCCTTCAACCCGAACGTCCTGATCAACAGCTACCGCACCGAGCTGAACTACCTCGGCACCGTGCGCGGCCGCATCGGCTATGCCTTCGACCGGGTGTTCGTGTACGGCACCGGCGGTTTCGCCTACGGCGACGTGACCCAGGCCGTCACTTTCCAGACTGGCGCGCCGATCACCTACGCTGCCCGCCGCTCCAGCATGGAGACAGGCTACGCCTACGGCGGCGGCATCGAGTACGCGCTGCCGGCGGAGTCGTTCCTGAACTTCTTCCGCGCCAGCGCCGTGACGATCAAGGGCGAGTACATCCGCTACGACCTCGGCAGCCGCAACCTGTTCGTCGGCACGACCGGTGGACCGGGCCTCGGCTACGTGTCGCGCATCTCGACCGAGGGCAGCCTCGCCCGCGCCGGCATCAACTACAAGTTCGGTACCTACTAGGACTGCTAAGCCATTCCGTTGGCTTGAGCATCCCCAGCCCGATCAGAATGGCCGCTAGGTCAAGCAACGCCTCAAGAGCAACCCTCCTGGGGCGTTCGTTGTATGGCGAACCCATCGGATCAAAGCTCAGGTGGAACGAAAAAAAGCGCGCCGGTAAGGGCGCGCTTGAGTTGTTTTATCTTAGATAGAATGGAACCTTTTCTATCCTATCTGATATGAGATCGCACGCAATAGGCAAATATAGTATTTGATGGTTTCTGTGCGTTGTCCCCGATCATCGCTGCGTTGCTGCTCGGTCCAACCAGCCGACCCGATTACAGGCCGCAGGGGACTATCAGCTACAACAGCACAGCTGCAGCTTCGCGAGACCCTGCGGCAGGCGTCGGGTTCATGGACCAGACCTGCTCGACCGTTTCACGCAAGGCTGCTGGCATGAACGGCTTGACGAGGCAGGCGTTCACCCCTGCCCGCCGCGCGGCGATGAAGCAGTGCGCCTGCTCCTTCGTCGTCATGATGATGAACGGCGTCTCGCGAAGTTGCGGATCGTCTCGAACCTCGCGCAGCAGCTCGTAGCCGGTCATCGGAAGCATGTTCCAGTCCGCGATGACGAGGCCGTAACGGCGCTGGTTCATCATCGCGAGCGCGGCGCTGCCGTCAGGTGCCTCGTGCACGTCGGTGAGCCCGACCTGTTCGAGCGTGGCGCGCACCACGGCGCGAATCAGGGGCACATCGTCCACGACGAGCACGGGTAGCGATCGTGGCGGTGTCACAACATCTCCCAAAGCGGTTCGGCCCCGCCGCGATCTGCTCACGCGGCGGGGGAACCCCGGATCTCACCAGCTGGGCCGATACGCAACTTGGCCCGGATGCAGGATGGCGGCACTTGGTTAGAGCCGCGTCACCGCGACGAGGGCCGCGGTGTGCCGAAGCGGGCCGTTGAGCGGCCTTCAGGCCGGCTCGGCGACCTTCTTGCGGCCGCGGGCCTTCGGAGCTGCCTCAGGCGCTTCTACGCCTTCAGGAACCGCTTTCCGGCGCATCTGACCAAGGCCAAAGGAATGGGCAAGCGCGGACCGCTGTGCCGAGTAAGAGGCCGATGTCATCGGATAGTCGGCCGGCAGGCCGTACTTTGCCCGGTAGCCGTCGGCGGTCAGGCCACGCATCGTCAGGTGGCGGCGCAGCGTCTTGTAGGACTTCCCGTCCTCGAAGCTAATCAGCGCGTCCGGCGTGACCGACTTGCGGATCTGTGCCGGCGTCGGCTTCTCAGGACCGGCGGCCTCGGCTGCGGTTTCATTGCCAAGGCCAGCCAAGGCGGCATGCACGCTGGTGATCAGAGCCGGCAGCTCAGCCACAGGCACATTGTTGTTCGAGACGAAGGCGGACACGAGATCGGCCGTCATTTCGAATTTATCTCGTCCTGAAACGAGGATCGCGCCGCCAGTCATACTATTACCTTCAAATTCTTTGTCCTTTTGCATAACGATTAACGGAATTGAACGTCAAGCTTTTATTAGGGATCTCGCGTTAGGAGATTTTAGATTTTCTGAGGTTGGACGATGCGTGTTTTGCTGGTCGAGGACGATGCGGCTGTCGCGCAAAGCATCGAGCTGATGCTGAAATCCGAGCGGTTCGTGACCTACACCACCGACCTCGGTGAGGAGGGTGTTGATCTTGGTAAGCTCTACGAATACGACATCATCCTGCTCGACCTGACGCTTCCCGATATGTCCGGCTACGAGGTTCTGCGCAGCCTTCGCGTCGCCAAGATCAAGACGCCCATCCTGATCCTATCGGGCTTGAGCACGATTGAGGACAAGGTGAAAGGCCTCGGCTTCGGTGCCGACGACTACCTGACCAAGCCGTTTCACAAAGATGAACTCGTGGCCCGCATCCAGGCGATCGTCCGCCGGTCCCAAGGCCATGCTGAAGCGATGATCACAATCGACGATATGATCGTCAATCTCGATCAGAAGCTCGTCGAGATCGGCGGGAAGCGGGTTCCGCTCACTGGCAAGGAGTACCAGCTGCTGGAACTCCTTGCCCTGCGGAAGGGCACGACGATCACCAAAGAAATGTTTCTCAACCAGATCTACGGTGGCATGGACGAGCCCGAGCTGAAGATCATCGACGTTTTCATCTGCAAGCTGCGCAGGAAGCTCGCCAACGCATCGGGCGGCAAGAGCTACATCGAGACGATCTGGGGCCGTGGCTACGTGCTTCGTGAGGGTGCGCCGGAGATGCGGGCTCTGGCGAGCTAAGCAGCGTACCCCTTTAACTTCAACGTATTAGCTCGGGCAGGGTAAGCGCTTCTCTTTCCCGCCTCGTCGCTTGGTTGCGGACTGCCATCGGGATAGTGGCAGCCAACGCGGCCAGACTTCCCCCGAGGGGCATCGTCAAAACCACAGCGATGACGCCGTAATCCGCCATCCAAGAAGCTGTTGCCACCCCGCCGAAAAGGGCCGCCAACGCAAGCACAATCATGTTATCCTCCTTTGCAGCTTTTGGTTGCAATGGATCATGCTCAAAGAAAGACCGGAGTTCCAGTCTGCTGCCCCGCACGAGTACGTAGCTGTTGGTAGGGTAAACCTCATCGCCTTGGGCGCAGGGTCGATGAAAAGGTGAACTGACCTACGGGACCGCAGCGAGTGTATCTGCTGCCATACGACTGGACAGGATCTGACGTCTGGCCTGCTGGAGAGTGATACGGGTTAGCCTCACTCAACCGCCAAGCGATCAGCTGGGATCGTAGCGAAGTGCTGCCGCCTCTCACCCTCCTCGACCCTAATCTGGTCCTCATTGAGCCGCCGGCCTCTGGTTTAGGGGCTGCCGTCATGGCGACGTAGCCGGAGCGCACGGTATCGAGAAGCTGTTCGATTACGCCGTGACAATCGGGCTGAGCAGGTGTGCCGGAGTCTCCCATATGCTCGGCATGGGCGCCTGGGGCACCACAACCACGAGCATGTGCCATGCCGGCTCAGACGTCTGCGAAGATCCAGCATGCCAAATCTATTTTAGAAATCCAAAGTGCCGGTCACGGGAGCATGAACCGTGAAGGCAGTTCCCTCGTGAAGCCAATTTGCGCCCGCGTGAGCTTGCTCGAAGGCCACGGTCTCGGCGTCGCCCGCGGTGTAATGGTGCTCGCCGGTTGCAGTGTCTAGGAAGCGCTGCACTGTCAGCGCGTCGGCCCCAGCCAGCGCCGGATCGGCGTAGGCTTGGAACGCTACGCCCTCGTCATGGAAGCTAGGCAGCATCGTGTCGATGTGGTCGCGCTCGGCGGTGCTCGCCGTATAGAAGTGTTCGCCCGTCCGCGTATCGACGAAGCGGAACACGTCCATCGTATCCGCGCTCGCCGCCGGCGCCATCCAGGCCACGCCCTCGTCGGTGTAGGAGGGCAGGTTCTGTGCGATGTAGTCTCGTTCGCTCGTGCTCGTCGTGTAGAGGTCGTCGCCCGTGCTCGCGTCGCGGAAGTGGAACGTGTCTGTTGGAGCCGAGGCAGTCGGCGCGCTCGCATAGGCCCGGATATAATCGATGGTCATCTGCGCCGGCACTGG
>NZ_VRVF01000144.1:0-4701 GCF_008040045.1 Methylobacterium sp. WL8
CTTCAGCAAGATCAAACACTTCCGGGCCGTCGCCACGCGCTACGACAAAGACCCGGACAACTTCCTCGCCAGCGTCAAACTCGCTGCCCTTCGCGTCTGGCTACGAACTTAATGAGTCCGCGACCTAGGGCATCTTCAAGCGAGGCGAATGCCGGCTCGCGTGAGGACGATGCGACCTCGCAGCCGTTGAGAGCATCGTCCGGCGAGGCGCCAGCGTGGCCCGGCGTCAGTACTCCCATTCCGCGCCGACGCCGACGCTGGTGCGGCCGTCGCTGCCGGCCTCGCCCTGGATCTTCACCCGGCGCGTCACGTCGTAGTCGATGGTGGCGCCGGTGTCGGCGGGCTTCGCGCCGGCCTTGATGCCGACGCTGAGGCGGTCGCTGAGGTAGCGCGAGGCGCCGAGGGCCGGGCCCCCGCTGGTCCCGGTCGAGACGTCGAGGCTGTCGAGGCCGAGGCCCTTGCGCGCCGCCTCGAACACGTCGACGCCCCCTGCCCCGCCGGAGAGCTGCGACACGGCCTGCGCCAGCTGCAGCGCCTGGAACGGCGACAGGCTGCCCGACGCCTTCTTGAACAGCAGCCGCGACAGCACCTCGTCCTGCGGCAGGCTCGGGTCCGAGGAGATCGCGAAGACCGGGCTGTCGGCCGGGCCCGAGACCGCGATGCGGGCGGTGATGTCGGTGGCCTTGGTCTCGGCGATGAAGTCGAGGTCGGGCGCCGCGATCGCGCCGCCGAAGGTCACGCGGCCGCGGGTGAAGTCGAGGCGCTGCCCGATCACCGCGAGGCGCCCGCGCCGAAGCTCGAACGCGCCGTTGGCGGTCGGGTCGCGCGAGGTGCCGGTCACGCGCAAGCTCCCGCCGAGTTCGGCGTCGATGCCGCGCCCGCGCACGAAGATGCGGTTCGGGGCCGACACCGCCACGTCGAGGGTGGCGTCGAACGGCACGGCGGGCTTGCCGCGGCGCGGGCCGCGCTTGCCGACGGCGGCCACCTGCGCGCCGCGCGCGGCCTTGGCGTCGAGCCGGGCGCGGATGTCCGGCGGGGTGTTGATCCGGCGGATGCCCGGCAGCGGCTGCACCGTGGCGGGCAGCCGGTCGGGCACCGACACGTCGATCGAGACCACGTCGACGCGCCCGGCGATCCGCGGCGTGCGCGCCAGCGGGCCGGAAAGCGCGAGGTTCAGGCTCGCGACCGCCGTCATCAGCGGACTCGAGATCAGCTCGGCGCGTTCGCCCGCGATGCGGATCGTGCCGGGAAAGCCGGCCTGCGGCTCGAGCGCCACGCGACCGTCGGCCCGGAGCTGGCCGCCGTTGCGGGTCGCCAGGGTGAGGCGTTCGAGGACGATCATGTCGCCGCGCCCCGTGGCGCGGCCCTCGATGTTGGTGAGCCGGATGCCGTTGAGCGGGTCGGCGAAGCTGCCGCCCACGAGCGTCGCGCTGCCCTCCGCCCGCGGCGCGGCCAGCGTCCCGGCCACGCCCGCGTCGATCGTCACGCGGCCTGCGACGCGCTGGCCGCCGACGCTGAGCAGGCTGTTGGCCAAGGCGGCGTCGAGCGTTCCACGCGCCTTCACCGCGAGCTCGCCGCCGGCCCCCGCGGGCAGCGAGCCGGACAGGGTCATCGCGACGCCGGGGCCGGCGGTGATGCGCCCGTCGAGCCCGATCCGGCCGTCGCCGAGGTCGCCCGAGGCCCGGGCCTCGATCGGTGGCAGGCCGGCCTTGCGGGTCTCCGGCGTGACGAGGCGGGCGACCGTCAGAGCGTAGTGCCCCTGTGGACGGTCGGCGGGCCCGCGGATCGCGGCCTCGCCGTCGAGGGTGCCGGCGAGCGTCAGGCCGGGCGAGGCGATGCGTGCGAGCGCCAGCGGCAGGGCGCGGATGCCGACCGTCAGGTCGTTGTCGCGCCCCGCCCGGCCTGCCACCGTGACCCGGCCCGTGCCGGCGGCGATGGTCAGGCCCTCGATCCGGGCGCCGTTCCCGTCGAGGGTAACGGTCGCGGGGCCGGCCAGCGCCAGCCGGTCGGCGCCGCGTGCGGCGGAGAAGCGGATCAGGTCGATGCGCGTCGCCTTGTCCGCGCCGTCGCCGGGGCCGACGCGGGCGGCACCGTCGAGGTCGAAGCCGCGGGCGCGCGCCTTGAGCGCGAGGTCGGTCGCAGCCGTGGAGCCCGTCGCAGTCAGGCGCACCGTGTCGAGGGTCTGGTCGGCGGCGACGAGCCGGTCGGCCTCGACGCGCCCATCGATCCGCGGAGCGCCGCGCAGCTCCGGTCCCAGCAGGTCCTGCCCCTTCAGGTCCGCGTCGAGCCGGGCGAGGCCGACCGCGCCGGCCTGCAGCCGTTCGCCGGTCGCGCGGATCGTCGCGTCCTGCCGCCCGCCCGCGCGCGACAGGGCGATGTCGGCGTCGAGGCGGCCGGTGAGCCGGGTCAGCGCCAGCGGCGTGAGGTCGTCGAGGTCGCCGGCCTTGAGCTGGACCGCGCCCTCCGTCAGCCAGGTCGCGGCGTCGAGGGCGGCGTTCCCGGCGAGGCTCACCGAGCCGAGGCCCAGGCCGAGCCGGTCGAGGCGCCAGTCGGCCCCTGCGCGCGCGAGGTGCGCGCCGCCCTGGAGCGGCTTGCCGCCGACGGTGCCGCCGACGGCGACCGTGCCGTCGAGGGCGCCGGTCAGGTCCTTGAGGGTCGCCTCGATCCGCAGCGCCCGCACGGGGCGGCCCATGCCGCTGGCCTGGTCCGCGCTGATCAGGGCGAACAGGTCGGGCCGTTCGAGGCTGCCGGAGAGCGTGCCGGAGAGGCCCGCCCGGCCGGAAAGGTGCTCGTCGAGGGCGGACAGATCCTTCAGGTCGACGTCGAGCCGGGCGTCGGCGACCCGGGCGGTGGCGCGGCCGTCGAGGCGGCCGACGACGGCGGCGCCCTCGAGCTTGGCGGCGTCGAAGGCGTAGCCGTCGTAGACCTGCGACAGGCGCCCGGTGACGCGCGGCTCGGTTCCGAGCAGCCGGTCGAGCACGGGGCGGCCGAGCGACAGCGCCTCGGTGCGCAGGTCGAGGTCGGCGGTGACGGCCTTGCGCGCCGGATCGCCGTCGAGCTTGGCCGTGCCGGACATCCGCCCGGCGAGCGGCCGGCCGGCGAGGTCCGAGAAGGCGGTAAGGTCGGACAGGACGGCCTCGACCGTGCCGGTGAGGGTGTTGCGGCCGACGCGGCCGGCATAATCCGCCCGCATCGTCGGCGCCTCGACGTGCAGGCGCGAGACCGCGACCACGTTGTCGGGCTCCAGGGTGCCGCGGAAGTCGAAGGCGGCCTTGGTGCCGAGCGCCCGCCGCAGGGCGGGGTCGGGCAGCGTCAGCCCCTCGACCCGGGCGTCGGCGCTCAGGGCGAAGCGGTCGGCCGCTTCGGGCTCGGCCGAGAGCCGGGCCTCGACGAGGTCCAGGGCGCTGTCGCGGGTGCGCAGGCCGGCGGCCTTCAGGCTACCCGCCACGCGGGGCCGGGCGAGCGGCCCCTTTAGGCTTCCGTCGAAGACCAAGGTCTTGAGCTCGCTCTCGGCGGCCCGGGTCACCCCGCCCTCGGTCGGCACGGCGCGGGCCTGGAGGGTGAAGTCGGCGTTGCGCGCCGCGTCGAGGGTGCCGCGCGCGTCAAGGCGGGCAGTGCGGGACGCCAGTTCGAGCCGGTCGATCCGCAGGGCGCCGCCGTCGGAGAAGCCGAGCGCTCCGTCGAGCTTGGTCGTGCCCGAGAACACCGCGGCGGCGGGGCCGGGCAGCAGCCCCTCGATGCGCGCGGCGAGGTCGAGGGCGAGCCGCCGCTCGGACCCGACCCGCGTGATCCGGGCGCCGCCCTGCGCGCCGATGGTTTCGCCGGCGGAGAAATCGAGGCGGGCGTTCCACGCATCCAGCGTCCCGCGCCCGTCGAGGTCGAGGTCGACCGGCGGGGCGCCGGGCATGTTTAGGCCCTTGGAGAGCAGGCCGCCGGCCGGCTCGTTCAGGGCCGCCTTCACCTCCAGGCGCTCGCCCTGCGGCACGAACAGCAGCTTGAGGCCGAACCGGCCGCCGGCATCCTGGCGCTGCACCGCGGCGTCGAGGTCGAGCCCTTCGGACGGCGCGCCGAGTTTCGCCCGGCCCTTGGCCGAGAGCCGCGCCGGCTGGCCGGCGATGCCCTCGCCGAGCACGAGGTCGGCCAGGGAGAAGTTCTTGATCTCGACCTTGACCGGAAGGTCCGGCAGCAGGGTTCCGTCGGGCTCCGGCGTCGCGACGACGGCGGCGGGCACCGGGCGCCGCAGCACGTCGAGCCTGCCGACCTCGAGGGTGTCGACCTCGAGCCGGCCGGACAGGAGCGCGAGGCGCCGCCAGACGATGCGCGCCCGGTCGAGCTTGAGCCAGACTCCGTCGCGGTCGCTGATCGCCACGTCGCGGATGACGGCGTCGGACGACAGCGCGCCGTCGACCGCGCCGATGGCGACGCGCGACGACGGGGTCGAGAGCGCCCGCGAGAGCAGGCCGCCGAGCACGGTCTTCTCGGCCTCGTCCGCGGCGTGGGTGACGGCTGCGGGAGCGGAAAGCCCGACGACGAGGAGCGAGGCGGCGAGCGCGACGCGCGTTCCGCCCTGCCCCACGGGACGGCGGATCCCTGCACGGCGCAACGCCGCCGGACCGAGCGCGGGCCCCCTCTCCCGGCCGGGAGAGGGTCGGGGTGAGGGATGAGAAGTGTCCGGAGCGGTCACGCCCCTCGCCCCAGCCC
>NZ_VRVF01000145.1:0-4681 GCF_008040045.1 Methylobacterium sp. WL8
CGCGGGTGGGCGGGCGCGCCGGTCCGGCGAGCTATAGTGGGACCGGGCGCGCGGGTGAAGGCTGCGCGCGCCAAGGCCATTGCGAGCGAAGGCGGCGTGATGCTGGGCGAACCGTTCCGCGGCGAGGCCGACTGGCCCGGCCGCGACCTCCTGCACGATCTGGCGGCGTGCCTGCGCTTCTACTCGCGCCTGCCGCTGCCGCCCTTCCCGGGCGAGCCCGATCCGCATGCGGTCCCCGACTTCCGGACGATCCCGCGGATGCTGCCGCTGGCCGGGCTGATCCTGGCGCTGCCGCCGGCTTTGGTGCTGCTCGCCGGCTGGTGGATCGACCTCGGACCCTTCGTCGCGGCGACGCTCGCCGTCGCGGTCGCGGTGATGCTCACCGGCGCCCTGCACGAGGACGGCCTGGCCGACGTCGCCGACGGGTTCGGCGGCGGCGCGACGCCGGAGCGCAGCTTGGAGATCATGAAGGACAGCCGCATCGGCGCCTATGGCGGCGTCGCGTTGATGCTGTCGTTGGCGCTGCGGATCGGCGCCCTCGCCACGCTGCTCGACCGGACCGGCACCGCCGCCGCCACCGGGCTCGCGCTGGCCGCGATCCTCTCGCGGGTCGCAGCCCTCGCGCCGATGGTGCTGCTGTCGCCCGCCCGGCCCTCGGGTCTGTCGGCCGCGGTCGGCCGCCCGACCCGCGCGACCGCGGGCACCGCCGTCGCGCTCGGCCTCGCCCTGGCGCTGCTCGCCGTCCCGCTCGGCCTGCCCTTGGCCGGCATCCTCGCGATGGTGGTGTTGGCGCCGCTCGCGTCGCTCGCCCTCACCTGGGTCGCCCAGCGCAAGATCGGCGGACAGACCGGCGACGTGGTCGGCGCCTGCCAGCAAGTCGCCGAGATCGCCGCGCTGCTGGCGCTGCTCGCCACGGTCTGAGCTTGATCGCCGGCCCTCGAAACGGGCATGGACGCGGGATGAACGCGCCTGTGACAACGCCATCCGCCAAAGCCTCGAGCCCGTGCACCAAGGTCTGCGTCCTCGATGGGCCGAGCGGCCTCTGCATCGGGTGCGGCCGGACGCGCGACGAGATCGGCCTGTGGGGCTCCCTGTCCGAGCCGCGCCGCCGCGCGATCATGGCCGGGCTGCCGACGCGTCTCGTGGAAGCCGGGCTCGCGCCCACGCAGGCGCCCGCATGACGATCCTCGCGCTGGTCGCGATCGGCCTCGTGGTCGCCGTGCTCGTGGCCACCGACGGCGGCCGGATCGCGGGGGCGATCGAGCCCGATCAGCTCGCCGGCCTCGCCTGGGGCGCCGGCATCCTCGCGCTGGTGGTCGCCGGGTTCTGGCGCCAGTTCGCCGCCGCGCCGGGCAAGAACCTGCAGGCGCTGCTGCTCTGGTGCGGCCTCGGTCTCGCCTGCGTCGTCGGCTACGTCTACCGCGAGCCGCTGCAGGAGATCCAAGCCGGCGTCATGGGCGCCCTGCGCCCGGGCACCCCGGCGATCGGCCCCGGCGGCACCGTGACGATCACCCGCCGGTCGGACGGCGTCTTCGGCGTCGACGCGCGCGTCAACGGGCAGAACCAGAGCTTCGCCTTCGACACCGGCGCCAGCGCTGTGGTGCTGACCGCGGAGAGCGCCGACGCCCTCGGCATCCGCCCGGAACCCGGCGCCTTCACCACCCGCGTCTCCACGGCGAACGGCGTCGCCTACGCCGCACCGGCCACCCTCGAGTCCCTCGCCGTCGGCCCGATCACGGAACGGCGCGTGCCGGCGCTCGTCGCCAGGCCGGGCGCCCTCGATGGCAACCTCCTCGGCCAGAGCTTCCTGACGCGACTCGCCGGCTACGAGGTCCGCGGCGACCGGCTGATCCTGCGCGGGCGCTGACGCCGCCGCGGAGGCCGATCAGGCGGCGTCCCGCTCCGGCATCTCGCGCGAGACCATCGCCACCGCGGCACGCAGGGTCGCGAGGTCGGCTGTCGCCTCGACGCCGGCGGTGGAGAGATGGCGCCGGTACGCCCGCGCGCCCGGCCGCCCGTTGAAGAGGCCGAGCATGTGCCGGGTGATGGCGTGGAGCCGTTCGCCGCCAGCGAGTGTCGCCGCGACATAGGGGGCGTAGGCCTCGACCGCCTCGAACGCGTCCGCGACCGGCGCCGGCGTGCCGAACAGCTCGGGATCGACGGCGATCAGCCCAGCGGGCTCGCCGTAGGCCGCGCGCCCGACCATGACCCCGTCGAGGATCGAAAGGTGCGCCTTCGCCTCCGCCACGGTGGCGATACCGCCGTTCACCGCGATGGGCAGGGCGGGACGCGCCCGCTTGAGCCGCACCACCCGGTCGTAGTCGAGCGGTGGCACGTCGCGGTTCTCCTTGGGCGACAGGCCCTTGAGCCAGGCCTTGCGCGCATGGACGATCAAGCCGTCGACGCCGGCCGCGACCAGCGCGTCGGCGAGCGCGTCCAGTGCGGCTTCCGGGTCCTGCTCGTCCACGCCGATCCGGCACTTGACCGTCACCGGCACGCGCACCGCCGCCTTCAACGCCGCGACGCAATCACCGACATGCTCGGGCTCCAGCATCAGGCAGGCGCCGAAGCGGCCGTTCTGCACCCGGTCCGACGGGCAGCCGACGTTGAGGTTGATCTCGTCGTAGCCGTAGCCTTCGGCGATCCGCGCCGCCTCGGCGAGGTCGCCCGGCTCGGAGCCGCCGAGTTGCACCGCCACCGGATGCTCGACGTCGGAAAAGCCGAGCAGGCGCGCCCGCGGCCCGTGGATGACCGCGCCGGTGGTGACCATCTCGGTATAAAGCCGCGCCCGCGCCGACAGCACGCGATGGAACGCCCGGCAATGGCGATCGGTCCAGTCCATCATCGGCGCGACGCTGAAGCGCCATCCCGCAAGGGTGCCCTCGATCTCGGCCGCCGTAATCATTCGACCCTCATCCGCTTCGCACAAACCCGGCCGCGACCGCCTGGCAAGAGCCGGGGCGCCTGAGCCCGATCCATAGGGCGCGCCGGATACCACGCGCACGCCCTCGCCAAAAGGCGAGACCCCGAGGCCCGGTCGGCGCGCGAGCCTTCGGACGCGATACCCGATCCCCTCCCGGAACGCGTCGCCCCTTCCTCGCTGTGCGCCGCACCAAGTCGATCGCACCGCGGGAGACGATCGCCCCGCTTACCCACTTGCCAAGCGCGGAACGAGCCTCTAGACACCCCCTCGCGACCGGAACAGGCCTTCACCGCCACCCGGTCCGCAGGGCGCCCGTAGCTCAGCTGGATAGAGCACCAGACTACGAATCTGGGGGTCAGAGGTTCGAATCCTTTCGGGCGCGCCATTTCCATACTGCCATTCGAAAATAATATGCTGCCGATGAGGCGGTGTTTGCTATGAAGGCCTCCGCGCTCGCATTGTCGCCGGCGATTCGGTTGATATCGGCGCTCACCTCGGCCTGAGTAACGATTGCCTGAAATCACGCTTTGCGGAACGAATTCTTGGCTTGGCCCCCCATTCGGTGGGCCAGGTTCGAAGTGAGTGCGTCGTCGGTCTCGTGACGATGGTGGGGTGAGCGGACGGCACTGATCCGCTCGGTTCGGTGGGCCAGATGACGACCTCCGGTGCAGGTGGCTGGTCGTCGAGCGACGCGTGCGGCCGGAGGGTGTTATCGTGCCTCCGCCATTGCCCGATGACGACGCCGGCTTCCTTGAGAGTTTAGAACACCTCGCCGTTGAGAAGTTCATCCCGCAGCTTCGCGTTGAAGCTCTCGCAGTACCCGTTCTCCCACGGACTGCCCGGCTCGATGTAGGCGGTCGTCGATCCCACCTCCCCGATCCAGTCCTGAACGGCATTGGCGATCCACTCAGGTCCGTTGTCCGAATGGCGAGTTCACCATCCGGACCGAGAAGACCGGCATGGTCGTGATCGCCCCCATCCTCGCACCGCTCGCCACGTCGATCGCCGCCTCGCCGGTCGGAGCCGAGACGTTCATCGCGACCGAGCGCGGCAAGCCCTTCACCAAGGAATCGTTCGGGACGTGGTTGGGCAAGGCGGACCGCGCCGCCACGTGTCCCGGATCAACCACACGGTCTGCGAAAGGCCGGAGCCAGGCGGGCGGCCGAAGCCGGGGCCACCGAGGCGCAGCTGAACGTCCTTTGCGGTTGGGCCGACGGCAGCCGCGAAAGCGCGACCTACACGCGGACGGCGAACCGGGCGCGCATGGCTCGGGGCAATCCCACACCGCAGGCCGAGCAATCCCGCACCGCCAGAAACAACAAAGCCCGCCAATGACTTGGCGGGCTAAAATCGTCAGCTGGTGCCCAGGAAAGGATCAGGCATCACACGCAAAAACATCAATTGAATCAATGCTGTCGACCTAAGCCGCAGAGGCGCTGTGTAGCACACATGAGTGGCACGTGCCAGAGGCGGGCGCCATTGGCCGCCTTTCCGCATATGAAGCTTTATCAAATATATTGCCAATGCGTCGGCCTCGCCGAGCGACAAATTTCGCGATAAACATAAATCCTGAAAAATATAGTAGACAATTCAGTTGACAGCGATCATATTTAGCGGAGGGTCGGACAAACAACTAACAGATGCATGAACAAACGCCCTAACGAACAATCAGATATACACTCAGATATACACTGAACTGTGAATGTATTCTACGCCTACCACCGGTGTGATCTCTTTCCACCCCGGTCACACCGCCCC
>NZ_VRVF01000146.1:0-4660 GCF_008040045.1 Methylobacterium sp. WL8
CGAGATCTCGGGTCAGATCGCGCAGATCCAGACCTCGACCGGTCAGGCGGTCGCCTCGATCGGGGGGATGACCGGGCGCATCCGCCAGATCAGCGACGTGGCGACCTCGATCGCGGCGGCGGTGGAGCAGCAGGGCGCGGCGACGCAGGAGATCGTGCGCAACGTCAGCCAGGCGGCTTTGGGCACGGCGGAGGTGACCGGCAACATCGCCGGCGTGGCGGGCGCGGCCGAGGAGACCGGCGCGGCGGCGAGCCAGGTGCTGGGCGCCGCCTCCGAGCTCTCGCGCCAGTCCGAGCACCTCGCGGCGGAAGTCGATCGCTTCCTCGCCACCGTCCGCGCCGCCTGAGCCGATCCTCCCCGTCATCCCGGGGCTGCGCGGCAGAGCCCGGGATCCAGAGCCGCCGACGGCGCAATCAGGAGAACGACCTGCGGTTCTGGATCCCGGGCTCGCCTCTGGCGCCCCGGGATGACGGCGAGGGTGCGAAAACGCGGGTTTTTGCGATCCGCGCCTTGCTTCGAACGAAGCCTCAGCCGCCCGCCTCAAGACGTTCCGTCCCACACCATTCGGCAACGAACAGCGCCATCGCCGTGGTGATGCGCTGGACGGAGCGCAGGCTGACGCGCTCGTCGAAACCGTGGATGTTCTCGCTGGCCGGGCCGTAGCAGAGCGCCGGCACCTGCTCGTAGAGGGCGTGCACCCGCGTATCGAGGTAGCAGGGCGCCATGATGCCGGTCAGCTCCGCTCCGGTCGCGCGGCGGTGGGCGGCGGCGAGCACGCCCTCCGCCTCCGAGCCCGGCTCCAGCACGTAGCCCTCGGCGAAGAACCCGTCGAAGGTGACCCGCGGCGGGGCGTCGGCGAGGAACGGGTCGGCGCGGGCGAAGGCGGCGACCGCCGCCTCCACCTCGGCGGCCGCGTCCGCCGCGCGCGTGCCGGGATAGAGCGCGATCCGGCAGCCGACGCGGCACCAGGCCGGCACCGACGAGTTCCAGTCGCCGCCCTCGATCCGGCCGACGTTGAGGTTGATCGGGTGCGCCACGTCCGAAAAGTGCGGCCGGCCGGCCCGGTCGGCGTTCCAGCGCCCCTCGAGGTCGCGCAACGCGCCGATCACCCGGTAGGTCGCGTCGATGGCGTTGGCGCCCGCGCCCATCGCGCGGACATGCACCGGCCGCCCGCGCACCTCGACCGTGAACCACAGCACGCCGGTGTTGGCCCGCACCAGAGCCTCGTCCATCGGCTCGGGGATCAGCACCGCGTCGGCGCGGTAGCCGTGCAGGTGCGCCGCGAGCGCGCCGTTGCCGGTGGATTCCTCCTCGACCACCGACAGGATCGTCACGGCGGCGGCGGGCTGCAGGCCGATCCGCCGCAGCGCGTCGAGGGCGAACAGGTTGGCCGCATGCCCCGCCTTCATGTCGGCGGCGCCGCGCCCGTATAGCCAGTCGCCGTCGATCACCGGATCGAAGGGCGGGTGCGTCCACAGGTCGAGGGGGCCGGGCGGCACCACGTCGACATGCGCCTGCAGGATCAGCGAGCGTCCGCCCACGCCCCGCGGCCGGTGGAGGCCCGCCACGATCGGCGCCTCGGAATGCCCGTCCGCGACCCTCGCCCCGCCGGGATGGCCCACGATCGCGGCGGCGTCGATGGCAAACCGCTCGGTCGCGTAGCCGCGGGCGCGAAACGCGCCGAGCACAAAGTCCTGAATCGCGTGCTCGGCGCCGCGGGTCGAGCCGAACCGCACCAGCGCCTGCGTGTGCGCGACCTGCTCGGCGAACCCGTGCGCGACGGAGGCCGCGATGCGGTCGGCGAGGGCGGGATCGAGGGGCATGCGAAGTCCTGCAGTCTCGCGGCGGAGCGCGGCCAGCCTACGCCGCCCGGTCGCCGCGACATAGGCGGTCCCCGAGGCGCAGGTGGGAACGGAGATTGGAATTGTTTGCACTTCCGTGCATCCTGTGGGCGAACCGGGTCCGCTCGCTGGAACAATAAAGCGGGACGCCCGGCCGTGGAGGAACCATGAACGAGATCGTCAAGCCGGATTCCCTGCTCGTCGCCGAGGCCGAGAGCCTGACCGAGACCTTCTTCGGCGGCTGCCCGCACGACTGCCCGGACACCTGCTCGATGCTGTTCGAGGTGCGTGACGGCGAGTTGCTCGGCGTGCGGGGCAACCCGGACCACCCGATGACCCGCGGCACTCTCTGCGTGAAGCTGAAGGACTACGAGACGCGCCACTACCATCCCGACCGGCTGCTCTACCCGATGAAGCGGGTCGGCCCGAAGGGCTCCAAGCAGTTCGCGCGCATCACCTGGGACGAGGCGCTGGACACCATCGTCACCCGTTGGAAGGCGATCATCGACAGTCACGGCCCGCAGGCCATCGCGCCCTACAGCTACCTCGGCAACCAGGGCCTCGTGCACGGGCTGAACGGCGGCGACGCCTTCTTCAACCGCATGGGCGCCACCGTCACCGAGCGCACCTTCTGCGGCGAGGGCTCGTGCACGGCCTGGCTCCTCACCGTCGGCCCGACGGCGGGCCTCGACCCTGACAGCTACATCCACTCGAAGTACATCGTGATCTGGGCCTGCAACTCGGTCAGCACGAACCTGCACCATTGGGCCATCGTCAAGGACGCCCAGAAGAAGGGCGCCAAGGTCGTCGTGATCGACGCCTACGCCTCGCGCACCGCGAAGGCCGCCGACTGGCACATCGCGCCGAAGCCCGGCACCGACGGCGCGCTCGCCATGGCGCTGATCAATTCCATCATCGCCCAAGGCCTCGTCGACCAGGACTACGTCGACAATCACACGGTCGGCTTCGAGGAGCTGAAGGAGCGGGCGAGCACCCGCACGCCGGAATGGGCCGCCGCGATCACCGGCGTCTCGGCGGAAGACATCCGCACGCTCGCCCGCGAGATGGCGACCGAGCAGCCGGTCGGCATCCGCATGGGCGTGGCGCTGGAGCGGCATTACGGCGGCGGCCAGACCATCCGCGCCGTCACCTGCATCCCGGCGCTGACCGGCGCGTGGCGCCACGTCGGCGGCGGCGTCACCCAGTTCGGCGTGTGGGAGCACCCCTACAAGTTCGACGTGATGTGCCGGCCCGACCTGATCCCGGAGGGCACCCGCGTCGTCTCGAACCTGCAGATCGGGCGCGCGCTCACCGGCGAGCTGAAGCTCGACCCGCCGATCCTGTCGATGATGTGCTGGAACTCGAACCCCGTCACGCAGGCGCCCGAGACCGACAAGGTCGTCGAAGGGCTGATGCGCGAGGACCTGTTCATGGTCTCGGCCGAGCACTTCGTCTCCGACACGGCGTCCTACGCCGACATCCTGCTGCCGGCGACGATGGGCGCGGAGATGGAGGACATGATCCTCTCCTGGGGCCACCTTTATCTCACCTACAACACCAAGTGCGCGGACGCGCCCGGCGAGGCGATCCCGAACAACGAGATCTTCCGCCGGCTCGCGGCCCGGCTCGGCTTCGAGGAAGAGAACTTCAAGTGGACCGACACGGAGTGCCTGGAGCACTACGTCGACTGGAACGCCCCGGCCTGCGAGGGCATCGACCTCCAGTACATGCGCGAGCACGGCTTCGCCCGCCTGAAGGTCGGCACGCCGGACGACCGGGCGCCCCACCGCGAGGGCAACTTCCCGACGCCGACCGGCAAGTGCATGCTGAAGGTGGAGGGCGCCACGAACTTCGTCGCCCCGCCGTTCCGGCAGATGTACGAAGGCTTCCAGCCCGGCGAGGCGCTCGATCCGCTGCCCGACTACCTCGGCCCGCGGGAATCCCACACCAACGACCCGGAGCTCGCCAAGCGCTTCCCGCTCAACATCGTCTCGCCCAAGAGCCATTACTTCCTGAACTCCTGCTACGCGAACATGGAGGACAAGCAGAAGGGCCAGGGCGAGCAGTTCGTGATGATCAGCCAAGCCGACGCCGACGCCCGCGGCATCCGGGACGGCGACCGGGTGCGGGTCGCCAACGACCGCGGCGCGTTCAAGGGCGTGGCCCGCATCACCGACGACGTGAAGGCGGGCATCGTGGTCGCGACGCTGGGCTACTGGCGCCAGCTCAACGAGGGCACGGTCAACAGCATCTCGTCGGGCGCCTTCACCGACATGGGCCACGCGCCGTCCTTCTCGGACAACCTCGTCGAGGTCGCCCGGGCGAACTGACCGCGCCGAGCAGACGGCACGCGCAAGCGCCGCGCGGGGCGCGTGTCCTCGTGGCGTACGGTCTCGCATGTGGGCGCGGTGTGGGAAGCGGACGACGCGGCGGCTCGCACCGCAGGCTCCGCCTCCCTCCCCTAAGTCGTGCTCACCCCTTCGGCCGGTCCAGCTGCGCGATCAGCGCTTCGAGGCGTTCGCTCACCGGGGCGGAGAGGGTGTCGGCGTAGAGGTTGCGCAGGTTCTGGCCGAGGTGGCGGCGCACGCTCGGGTTCAGGGGTGGCTGCGCCTGCGGCGTCTCGCCCGGCCGGGACATCTGCGGCTTCGCCATCACCACCCGACCCTCACGCACGTTCGACACGGGGAGAATGGCAAAGCTTGGTTAAGGGCCCGTCACCGACGGGCGGCGACGCCGCGGAATCGGAACCGCCCGCGGCGGGGGCGTGTTTGCCGGATGAGACCCGTTCGACGCCTCGCCCCCGCCCAGAACCCCGGACC
>NZ_VRVF01000147.1:0-4594 GCF_008040045.1 Methylobacterium sp. WL8
GGGCCCCGCGCCGCCGAATATCCCGCCGTCATCGGCTGCGACGAGGTCGGGCGCGGGGCCCTGTGCGGCCCGGTGGTGGTCGCAGCGGTGTGGTTCGACCCCGTCACGATCCCACCGGACCTGCTCGCCCGCCTCGACGACAGCAAGCGCCTCAAGGAGCCTTTGCGCGAGGCGCTGACGCCGCTGATCCGAGCGCATGCGCGCGTCGCGGTGGCTGCCGGCTCGCGGGCGCTGATCGACCGCGTCAACGTTCGCGTCGCGACCCTCGACGCCATGCGCCGGGCGGTGCTGAAGCTGTCCCTCGACGCGCCGGTGCTGGTCGACGGGCGGGACGCCGTCCCGGGCCTGTCGCAGCCCTGCCGCGCCATCGTCGGGGGCGACGGCGCGGTGCCGCAGATCGCCGCCGCCTCGATCGTCGCCAAGACGTTCCGCGATGGGCTGATGCGGGTGCTCGCCCGGCGCCATCCGCATTACGGCTGGGAGCGCAACGTCGGCTACGGCGCCCCCGTGCACCTCGCCGGCCTGAAAGCTCACGGCCGCAGCCCGCACCACCGGCTCAGTTTTACGCGGGGGTACGGCGAGGGCGGCAGTGGGACGGGGCTTGCGAAGGATGTCGCAGCGGTGCCCGTCCCCTCTCCGTGAGACTTCGGCGATGCCGAACCTGGCACGGGTTCCCCTCTCCCCGCGTGCGGGGAGAGGCCCGGCTGCACCTTGTCGTGCAGCCGGGTAGCGCAGGCGCAGGCGAAGCGGCGGTGATGGGGGCGACGGATAGGGTTCCTCCGTTGCAGCCCCCTCACCGTCGGCTGCCGCCTCGCTTTGCCGACGACGAGGTCGGCAAAGCCCTTTCCCGCGCGCGGGGAGAGGAGATGCGCGCAAGGCGAGCGCCAGAAGCGGAAGCGTGCGAATCCTGTGCCCGAATGGGGGAAAACGCGGCCCCCTCGCCTCCCGTCACAACAGCGAAAACTGCTCCCCCGGCTTGGCGAAAGCTGAGGCGTCGAGGGTGATGCGCGCCTTCGCGTAGCCGAGCCGCGTTTTCGCCAGGCGCATCCGCGTCGCGATCAGGTCGGCGTAGGCGCCCTCCCCGGTCATGCGCTTGCCGAAGGTGGCGTCGTATTCGCGGCCGCCGCGGGCCTGTGCGATCAGGGAGAAGACGTGACGTTGTCGCCCGGGATAGTGCTCGGCGAACCAGTCGGCGACGAGGTCCTTCAGTTCGTGTGGCAGGCGCAGCAGCACGTGGTTGGCCTCCCGCGCCCCGCAGGCGCGCGCCTCGGTCAGGATCGCCTCGATCTCGTGGTCGTTGAGCGAGGGGATGATCGGCGCGACGATCACCATCACCGGGATGCCGGCTTGGCTGAGCGCACGAATCGCCTCGAGGCGCTTGCGCGGATGCGGCGCGCGGGGCTCCATCTTCCGGGACAGCACCGGATCGAGGGTCGTCACCGAGACCGCGACCTTCACGAGGTTCCGCTCGGCCATCCCGGCGAGGATGTCGATGTCGCGGGTGACGAGGTTGGATTTCGTCACGATCCCGACGGGATGGCGCAGGCGTGCCAGCACCTCCAGCACGGCCCTTGTGATGCGGTGCTCGCGCTCGATCGGCTGGTACGGGTCGGTCGCCGTGCCGAGCGCGATGGTCTGCGCCTCGTAGCCCGGCGCCGACAGCTCGCGCTCCAGCAGGCGCGCCGCGTCCGGCTTGGCGAAGAGCTTTGTCTCGAAGTCGAGCCCGGGCGACAATCCGGTATAGGCGTGGTTCGGCCGCGCGAAGCAGTAGACGCAGCCGTGCTCGCAGCCGCGATAGGGGTTGATCGAGCGATCGAACGGGATGTCGGGCGAGGTGTTGCGCGTGATGATCCCGCGCGCCCGCTCCAGCGTCACCTCGGTCCGTCGCACCGGCCCGGGCTCGTCGGAAGGCCAGCCGTCGTCCAGGCTTTCGCGCCGGATCGCCTCGAACCGACCGTCCGGGTTGGCGGTGGCGCCCCGTCCGCGCACCGAGTCCTGCGCCGGCGTCGTTGCGGCGAGCCGGCGTGGGCTCGATTCGAGTTCGGACACATGGCGGGGTGCGGACATCGTGATGGGGGCGCCCCGGCGTGAAAGCTGTCTACAATAGAACATAGCAGGAACGAAATCGACGGGATACGCCTCGATTTTAGGCAAGTTCTCAGCGTTTGTGGCAACCGCGCAACGCAAGCGCGTCGCGTCGCGGCCGAGCGTCCTCGCTGGCCGAAAATACGTTATGCGCGACCATGATCTCCGCCCTGGTTCTCGTCGCCGACCCCGGCGACGCCGACGCGCTCGACCGTCTGGCCGACTCCCTGGGGGCGCTCGTGGCGGGCGTCGCCGCCGGTCTCGTGGGCGATGCGGTGATCGTGGCGGCGGCGATGGACCCCGGCGTCGACACCATCGCCGACGCCACAGGTGCCAGCCTCGTGGTGATGCCGCCCGGAGCGAACCCCTGGGTCGCGGGGGCGGCTTTGGCGCGCCGCGACTGGGTCTTGTGCCTCGAGGCCGGCGACGTGCCGGGGGATGGCTGGATCCGCACCCTCGACCGGTTCGTCGGCACCGCGGGCGCCGACTCCCTCGGACGGCTGTCGCGTCCGCATGCGAGCCTCGCGACGCGGCTCGCGGTCTGGGCCGAGGCGATGGTCGGCGCCGGGGTGGCGCGGCCCGGCGACGTGGTCCGGCGCGACCGCCTCACCGAGGCCGGCACGTTCGCGCCTCGGCTGACGCCGCGCCGGCTCATCGCCCGGATCGACCGGGCGTGAGGGTCAAGCGGTGACGGAGGCGCCCCGGCGCAGGTGCTCGTCGAGGCGCGGCATGATCTCGACGAAGTTGCAGGGGCGGTGCCGGTAATCGAGCTGGCTCGCGAGGATGCCGTCCCAGGCGTCGCGGCAGGCGCCGGGCGACCCCGGGAGCACGAAGACGTAGGTCGCGTTGGCGACCCCCGCCGTCGCCCGCGACTGCAGCGTCGAGGTGCCGATCTTGTCGTAGGAGATGCGGTGGAACACCGCCGAGAAGCCGTCCATCCGTTTCTCGAACAGCGGCTCCAGCGCCTCCGGCGTCACGTCGCGCCCGGTGAATCCGGTGCCGCCGGTGGTGATCACCACGTCGACGCCGGGATCGCGGGTCCAGCCCTCGACCGTCTCGCGGATCGCCGAGACCTCGTCGGGCACGATGGCGCGGGCGGCGAGCGCGTGGCCGGCTGCGGTCAGCCGCTCCGCAAGGGTGTCGCCGGAGCGGTCGTCCTCCGGCCCGCGCGTGTCCGAGACGGTGAGCACCGCGATCGACAGGGGGACGAAGCTGCGGGCAGGCGTGTCGGGCATCGAACGGTCTCCGAGATGTTCGCCCGGAATATGGGCCGTCGGCGCCGATTGTCCCATCCGTCGCCGCCGTGGCGGATCGCGGGCGCGATCCGTGGTATCGGCCCGACGACATGACCGATCCCATCGAACTTCGCGGTGCTCCCATGGATGCGTCCCCCGTCCGCCTCACCAGCCTCGCCCATGGCGGCGGATGCGGCTGCAAGCTCGATCCCGCGATCCTCCGGTCGCTGCTGGCCGACCAGCCGATCGCCGGGCCGTTCGAGCGCCTGCTCGTCGGCAACGAGACCGCCGACGACGCCGCCGTGTGGGCGCTCGACGACGGCACATGCGTCATCGCCACCACCGACTTCTTCACGCCGATGGTCGACGACCCGCGCGACTTCGGACGGATCGCCGCCACCAACGCGATCTCCGACGTCTACGCCATGGGCGGCCGCCCGATCATGGCGCTCGCCATCCTCGGGATGCCCGTCGGCAAGATCGCGCCCGAGGTCGTCGCCGAGATCCTGAAGGGCGGCGCCGCGACCTGCGCCGAGGCCGGCATCCCGATCGCCGGCGGCCACTCGATCGACACGCCCGAGCCGATCTACGGGCTCGCGGTGATCGGCATCTGCCGCCGCGAGGACGTGCGCCGCAACGCCGACGCGCGGGTCGGCGACGTGCTGATCCTGACCAAGCCGCTTGGCGTCGGCGTCTACTCCGCCGCGATCAAGCGCGACGCCCTACCGGCGGGCGGCTACGCGGACTTCGTCGCGACGACGACGCTGCTGAACAAGGTCGGCGCCGAGCTCAGTCCCGATCCGGACGTCCACGCCATCACCGACGTGACCGGCTTCGGCCTGCTCGGGCACGGGCTCGAGTTCGCCCGCGGCGCCGGCTGCCGCCTCGCGATCGACTGGGCGGCGGTGCCGCTGCTGCCCGCGGCCGAAGCGCTCGCGCGGGACGGCTTCGTCACCGGCGCGTCCCACCGCAACTGGACCGCCTTCGGCGCCGACGTCGCGCTGCCCGACGGTTTTCCCGAATGGGCGCGGCACCTGCTCACCGATCCGCAGACCTCCGGCGGCCTGCTCGTCGCCTGCGCGCCCGAGCGCGCCGACGAGATCCTCGCCCGCATCCGCGCCGCCGGGTATCCGGCCGCGGCGATCGTCGGGCGGGCGGAGGCGGGTGCGGCCGGCATCCGCGTCGCGCTCTGAGGCTGCACGCGGAAGGCGATCTTCACCAATCGCCGGGCATGGTCGCGGCCCCGCGACGCGTCGCGCAGAGCCGCCCGCCCC
>NZ_VRVF01000148.1:0-4329 GCF_008040045.1 Methylobacterium sp. WL8
ACACTAGTAATTCCTAATATATTACAACAAACTTGGGATATATAGGGCGATGTCGATTGTTACGATGAAATATTTTGTAAAAATGGAAAAATTATCTATTTGAATCAAAAAATTTCTCTGCGAATTGTTGTCTAGCCTGAGTTCAATCCACTGTTGGGCTTTCAAAACTATCGACAGGCGGCTCGCCCTTTGGCCATCTGAGCCTACTGTATTACTTTTCACGCCAGGATTTCGCGATCTGATCGGTTAGGGGTTTGACGAGGTAGCTCAGGACGGAGCGTTCGCCGATCTGGAGGAACGCTTCGACCGGCATGCCGGGGATGAGGCGGACGGCGCCGAGCCGCGCGCGCTCGGCCTCGGGCACGAGGATGCGGGCGGTGTAGTAGCTCTGGCCCGTCTTGGGATCGGTCGAGACGTCGGCCGAGACGCGGGAGACGGTGCCGGCGATTTCGGGCGTGGTGCGGCTGTTGAAGGCGGGGAGGCGTAGCACCGCGCTTTGGCCTTGGCGCACGCTGTCGATATCCTGGGGCTGGATCCGGACCTCGACGGCGAGCTGGTCGGCCCAGGGCACGATCAGCATCGCGGGCTCGGACGGCGTGACCAGGCCGCCGACGGTGTGGACCGTCATCTGGTGTACGGTGCCGTCCTGCGGGCTGCGCAGGTCGATGCGCTTGAGCTGGTCCTCGGCCGCGATGCGCTTCTCGCGGAGTTCCGACGCCTTGCCGCGTATCTCGGCCAGGTCCTTACCCACCTCGGTGCGCATGTCACCATCGATTTGCAGGATCTGCAGTTCGGTCTCGGTGATCTTGCCGCGCGCCGAGGCAGTCTGAGCGACGAGCTGCCCGCGCTCGCCCTGAAGCCTCGCGGTCTCCCGCTCCAACGCGGTGACCCGCGTCAGCGGCACGAGGTTCTTGCCGTAGAGTTCGCGCACGCCCTTCAGCTCGGTGAGGATCAGCGCCGTCTCGCGTTCCTTGGCGGCGGCCTGCTGGGTCAGGCCGCCGATCTCCTCGCGCAGCTGCGCGATGCGCTCGGCGAGCTGCGCCTTCTGCCCGGCGCGGCTGGCGCGGCGAGCCGTGAACAGCCGCGTCTCGCCGTCGATGAGGCGGACGACCGACGGGTCGGCCGTCGGGTGCGTCAGCAAATCGACGGGGAAAGCGATCGTCTTGGCGTCGTCGCGCTCGGCTTCCTCGCGAGCGCAGCGGGCGCTCAGCTCGTCCAGCGCCTTCAGCACGATGTCGAGGTTGGCTCGCACTTGCGTCGCGTCCAGCCGGATCAGGACATCGCCAGCCTTGACCCGATCGCCCTCGCGCACGAGCAGCTCTCCGACCACGCCGCCGGTGGGATGCTGCACCTTTTTCACGTCGGATTCGACCACGAGCTGGCCGGGGGCGATCACCGCGCCGGCAATCTCGGTGAGCGCGGCCCAGCCGCCGACGCCGACCACCAGCACGGTGCCGAGCGCCAAGCTCAGCGCCAGGTGGCGGCGGATCGAGGCTTTGGCACGCGGACGCAGGACGGACGGCGCGGGGGCCGCCGAGACGATCACCGGGTCGGTCATGATCAGGCGCTTTCCTGCAAGGCGTGCGGCGCAGGGGCCTGCGACGGGATCGCCGGCACGTAACCCTGAGACGAACTCGGTTGGCTCGGGTCGGGGGCGGCGCGCAGCACGCGCTTGAACACCTCGTCTTTCGGGCCGAAAGCCTGGGCGCGTCCGTCGGCCATCATCAGCACGAGGTCCAGCGCCGCCAGTGCCGAGGGGCGGTGCGCCACGACGATGCAGATGCCGCCGCGCGCCCGCACCCCAAGGATCGCCCGCGTCAGCGCGTTCTCGCCCTCGGCGTCGAGGTTGGCGTTGGGCTCGTCGAGGATCACCAGGAACGGGTCCCGGTACAACGCCCGCGCCAGCCCGACGCGTTGGCGCTGCCCGGACGACAGCCCCGCCCCACCCTCGCCGACCCAGGTGTCGTAGCCCTCGGGCAGGCGCAGCACCATCTCGTGGATGCCGGCCGCGTGCGCCGCTGCGATCACCGCCTCGGGGGCCGCGTCCGGATCGAAGCGAGCGATGTTCTCGCCGATCGTGCCGGCAAACAGCTCCGCCTCCTGCGGCAGGTAGCCGAGATGGGGACCGAGCTCTGCCGGGTCCCACTGGTCGAGGGCCGCCCCGTCGAGGCGCACCTTGCCGCGAACGGGCGGCCACACGCCGATCAGCGCGCGCACCAGGCTCGACTTTCCGGACGCCGAGGGGCCGATCACACCGAGCCCCTGCCCGGCGCTGAGGGCGAAGCTGACCTCGCTGACCACCACGCGCTGCGCGCCCGGCGGGGCGATCGCGACCGCCTCCACCGACAGGGTGCGCATGGGTGCCGGCAGGGCGTGGCGGGCCGCCCCGTCCGGGATACGCACGAGCAGGTCCGAGAGGCGGGCCCAGCTCTGACGCGCCTGGACGAAGCCCTTCCAGTTGGCGATGGCGAGCTCCGCAGGCGCCAGCGCGCGTGACACCAGGATCGAGCTCGCGATGATGATGCCGGCGGTGGCCTGGCCCTGGATGACGAGCCAGGCACCGAGCGCCAGCACACCCGATTGCAACGCCATGCGGAACACCTTGGACACGGCGCCCAAGCCGCCGGCGACGTCCGCCGTGCGCTGCTGCGCATCCATGTAGTCGCGGTTGGCCAAGGCCCACCGCGTCCGGAAGCGTCCCTGCATGCCGAGCGCGGCCAACACCTCGGCGTTGCGCCGCCCGGACTCCGCCAGGCCGTTGCGGCGCTGACCGTGGCCGGTGGCGGCCCGGGCGGGCTTTCGGGTGGCGCGGTCGGTCAGCCAGGTGACGCCGGCGAGGAACACGGCGCCACCCAGTGCGGCGACCCCGATCAGGGGATGGAACAGGAAGCAGACGCCGAGATAGATCGGCAGCCACGGTAGGTCGAAGAACGCCGACGGGCCGGTGCCCGACAAGAACGCGCGGATCTGGTCCAGGTCGCGCAGCGGCAGCAAGCCGTCGCCGGGCACCGCGGCCTTGAGCGGCGCGCGCACCACCACGTCGAACACCCGCCCCGACAGCGCCTCGTCGAGCGACGCCCCGATGCGAGCCAGGATGCGCGAGCGGATCGCCTCCAGCGCGCCCTGGAACGCGTACAGCGCCAGCGCCAGCGCCATCAGCCCGATCAGCGTCGGCACCGATCGGCTCGGGATCACCCGGTCGTAGACCTCCAGCATGAAGAACGAGCCGGTGAGGTACAGGACGTTCACCAGACCGCTCATGAGCGCAACGCCGACGAACGCCGTTCGGCAGGACGTCAAGGCGCTCGTGAGTTCTGCCGAACCGTTATGCCTCGCCATCATCTTTTTACGGCTCACGATTATGAAGGGCGCGATAAGGCCCATTCGCTGCACAATTGCGCAGCCTGAAGGCGCGCAGATCTCGATCGAAGAGCCTCGTAAACATTGAATTCGCGCGACTGACGCACTCTGTTGCTCTACTCGCCTTATGTCACTTTTATAGAAAAATTACTGTGTGGATTATCTATCACAGAGTAGGGGCAATATTAGATATTAAAGAAAAACTCATTTTATATAGGTAGCTACTGCTGCTTGCGGCAAAGTCTGAGAAGGGTGAACAGCCGACCCAGGCCTTTCATTCTGAAGCGACCGCTCCAAATTCGACCTAATTCGGTCGCGCCTGCAGTCCTTCAGGTCGGTCAGGAACTGATAAAGCGTTCGCATGCGGTGCAGTCCCGTGGTGCGGTGGCATCAATTTCGCTGAGCCCCCCGCACACCGGGACTACACAGCTAATAGTCCAACGTGCCGTTCACGGGAGCATGGACTGTGAAGGCCAGCCCTTCGTGCACCCAATTTGCGCCCGCGTGAGCCAGCTCGAAGGCCGCGGTCTCGGCGTCGCCCGCGGTGTAATGATGCTCGCCGGTTGCAGTGTCGAGGAAGCGCTGCACCGTCAGCGCGTCGGCCCCGGCCAGCGCCGGATCGGCGTAGGCTTGGAACGCTACGCCCTCGTCATGGAAGCTAGGCAACATCGCGTCGATGTGGTCGCGCTCGGCGGTGCTCGCCGTATAGAAGTGCTCGCCCGTCCGCGTATCGACGAAGCGGAACACGTCCATCGTGCCCGCGCTCGCCGCCGGCGCCATCCAGGCCACGCCCTCGTCGGTGTAGGAGGGCAGGTTCTGTGCGATGTAGTCTCGTTCGCTCATGCTCGTCGTGTAGAGGTCGTCGCCCGTGCTCGCGTCGCGGAAGTGGAACGTGTCTGTTGGAGCCGAGGCAGTCGGCGCGCTCGCATAGGCCCGGATATAATCGATGGTCATCTGCGCCGGCACTGG
>NZ_VRVF01000149.1:0-4243 GCF_008040045.1 Methylobacterium sp. WL8
GCTCCACTCGGATGAAGGGAGCCACGATCGTCCGCCCAGGCCGGGCGACGCTCAATCAGCGCAGGGCGCTCGTCTCAATCCGAAAACCTCGAAGCTGCCACCCATCCCGCGCGAGCGGGTTCGTTCAACCACCCTTCTCGGACGAAAGGGCGCGGTAGGTGCGACGGCGTCAGGAGCCGCCGCGTTAAGTGTCAGATGTCGGTTTGCTCGGACATCACCAGCGCATCGTCCGCCTCTATGCCGAGGTAGCGCACGGTGCTCTCAAGCTTGGTATGACCGAGTAGCAGCTGGCAGGCGCGCAGGTTGCCGGTGCGCCGGTAGATGAGCGCGACCTTCGTCCGGCGCAGGCTGTGCGTGCCTTAGCCTGTAGGTCAGGAGGCCGACATGCTGGCTGATCACGTTAGGTTCGGAAAACAGCCCGTAAATCGAGACGACGGCCACGAGTCCGGGAAACACGGCGAGCAGGGCGAAAAAGGCAACGCCGCCGGCCGTGGTGAGCACGCGATCCTTCGACAGAGTCCACCCGGCGCGCCAGAGGATGTCCTTCCATCCTGCCTTCGGAATCTCGGAAGGACGACTCGCATCGCGGCCACGATCAGGCTCCCGCGCGCGCTGCCGTGCGGTTTTGAGGGCCGCTGCATCCTGCGAGCGCGTGGCGACCGAGCGCCAGTCGTCCCCTTCATCAACGTCCTGAACCACGGCGACGACCCTGCGAGGACTCGGTACCAGTGATCGCGATTGGATCCTGCTGACATCGGTTTAGCCGAAGTCGTAGCGGCGCGGAGCGTCCGATCCTGCAGGAGTGTCGCCTACCGTCGCCCTGAATGGAAGCGGTGGCGCCAGCCCTCCTCCAGCCTGCGCTCCTCCGCGCTTTCCTCCCGGACAGGTTCGAGACGCAGCAGGATCATCGCGAAGCCACTCTGCTGGAGGTACACCTGCTCGTAGAGCGACGGCACATGGAGATCGCGCTTCACATCGATCCAGAGTTCAGGACTGCACCCCGCGATGTCGCTCGGGATGCTCGGTTGATGCGAACTGTTGTGAAAGAGCGACTGCTTCGGGACCGGGCTTCCGACGGCACAGACGATGGCCGGGAAGGAGAGGCTGCGGTAGCAACGCTGCACCCGGCCGTTGCCCGCCACGACGATGGCGATCCGCTCGGCGTGGTACTGCACGTAGGCCCGGGCCGCCGTCTCCTTACCGACCGCGAATTCGCGCGCGAGCGCAAGAACGTGCTGCAGATCGGGCTCGCGAAACGCCGTCATACCCCCCCGTAGGAGGTGCGGAGGCATCAGCAGGAGGCTGGCAAAGCGGTTGGCCTCGACCTCCCTGCGCTGCCGCGGGTCGTCCGCCTTGGCCGTGATGCGCAGCATGTCGGATGTCTTGCACGAAAACCGGTCGGGCTGGTCGGGGATGTGGTGCGCCATCAGGAAGTGACCGAGTTCGTGCGCGATAGTGAAGCGGCGGCGCGGTTCGCCCCCGCGCCTGGCGAGGATGGTGCCGTCAGACCGCTTCGCGTCGGTGACTAGGCCGCCCTCGAATGCATCGGTGTCGAGGTCCTCGATCCTCAGGATGCCGAGGCGTGCGCACAGCTCCTGTATCGGCACGGGCACCTGAAGGTTCGGCTCGGCCTGTAGGATGCGTTTGACGAGCGCCTCCGGCGAGGCTGCGTCCGCGAGATCCTTCCTGCTGATCGGCATCCGCGGAGCGCCTTCCTGTCCCTGAACCGATCCATAAGGCTGCCACGCACCCGCGATCCCGAGACCGGACTGCAAGGGAGTTCACGCGAGCGGTAACCCAACCGCGCCATCGTGAGCAAAGGCCATGCTGGCGTGGGATGGCGGTCTCTTTGATCCCGACGGCGTCGGGGAAGCCAAAATCGCTGCCGCGCTTACCAAGGTGGCCCAGCGGCAAGCGCTGGGCGGAACAGCTTTTCTCATCTTCATGGACCGGTGATGTCGTGCTCAGAAGTCGAGCTTAGTCAACCCAAGCTGCGCATGCGCCTCGGCGGGCGTCATCAGCCGAACGGCCTTATCCGAAAAGCCAAGCGCACGCAGCCCAGCACGTTGCTGGTTTGTGATCATCAACGACACGGCGGGAACTGATGCAGGCGGGGTCTCCGTTCCACCATGGCCTGCCTCCTGAAAAGTGGTCCTCCCTGAGGTATGGCTTCGAGCCATGTGGAGGATGTTTTCATGGGACGGAAGAAGCATACGGCTGAAGAGATCGTCGCCAAGCTACGCCAAGTGGATGTTCTGGTCTCACAAGGTCGCAAAGTTGCCGAAGCAATCCGGTCCATTGAGGTGACCGAAGTCACGTATTATCGCTGGCGTTCCGAGTACGGCGGTCTGAAGGGGGATCAGGTCAAGCGACTGAAGTCGCTGGAGACCGAGAACCAGCGCCTTCGTCGAGCGATTTCTGACCTGACCCTGGAGAAGCTGATCCTGAAGGAGGCAGCCTCGGGAAACTTCTGAGCCCGGCTCGCCGCCGGGCTTGTGTCGACTACGTCGTTGCCGAGCATGGCGTGTCCGAACGCTTCGCTTGCCGTGTCCTGGGCCAGCATCGTTCGACACAGCGCAAATGCGCCGTCTTGATCGAGGACGAAGCCGCCCTGACGGCTGCGATCATCGCGTTGGCGCTCCAGTACGGGCGCTACGGCTACCGTCGGATCACGGCGATGCTCCGGCGTGATGGCTGGACGGTGAACGTGAAGCGCGTCGAACGGATCTGGCGACGAGAAGGGCTCAAGGTTCCGGCCCGCCAGCCCAAACGAGCGCGCCTTTGGCTCAACGACGGCTCGTGCGTGCGACTGCGGCCAGAGCGCCCCAACCACGTCTGGTCGTACGACTTCGTCGAGCACCGCACGTACAACGGGCGCAAGTACCGGATGCTGAACGTCATCGACGAGTTCACCCGCGAGTGTCTAGCCATCCGGGTCGCTCGCAAGCTGAAAGCGCTCGACGTGATCGATGTTCTCTCGGACCTGTTCAGCTTACGCGGTGTGCCAGAACATATCCGCTCGGACAATGGACCGGAGTTCATTGCCAAAGCAGTTCAGGCCTGGATCGCAGCGGTTGGATCAGCAACTGCGTACATCGAGCCGGGCAGTCCGTGGGAGAACGGCTATTGCGAAAGCTTCAATGCGAAGCTGCGCGATGAACTCCTCAACGGCGAGGTGTTCTACACCCTCAAGGAAGCCAGCGTCGTGATCGAACAATGGCGGAAGGACTACAACACCATCCGGCCGCACTCGTCACTCGGCTACCAGCCGCCTGCGCTACAGGTTGTCATCTGGCCACCTGAACCCAGCGGTTCAGCGCCGGTCGCCCACTCCGCCATCGTCACGCGACCGACAATGCACTAACTTCGAACCTGGGCCACTGAATGGGGGCAGTCCAACCAGAATGGGCGTTATTCGCTCCACGCAGTCGGTTAAGATATGATTCTTCTTCGGCTGCATGATCGAAAAGCGCTCGGAGATAGTCGTCGGCCCCTGACATCGGCGATGCTGCCTGCCTCCCTGCTGTACCAACGGCATACTCGGCCACCCATCCCTCTGGTAAGCCCGTCTTGACATACATCGCGTGCCGAGTTTCTCGCAGCAAGCGCAGACTTTCGCGGGCCCTCGGGGTGGGGCTGTCCATCCAGGAGGCTACTCAGAGGCAATGCATATCCGTCTCTACAAGTGCGCAGTTGACGAAGCTCCCGTGCTCGCGGTCTTCGACCGGACATTCCCCGTCTCTCATTCGTTCTTAGAACGCCGTGAGCATACCGAGGGTCGTCAGCATTTGAAACTTTTGTTGGGGTGTTCTGAAACTCTAATTGCTGAGCTTGACGGCTCAGTGCTGGCTTTATCACCGTGGATGATGAGGGCTACATCTCGGCGTTGTACGTCGGCCGCACCCGCATTGGCGCCGGATCAGCGCTGCTGCAAGCAACAGAGGGTCGTCATCGACACCTCTGGCTTCACGTTTTTCAAGAAAATTCTTTAGCTATAGAGTTTTATAAGGCGCGGGGCTTTGCGGTGGTCGATGAGAATATGCAGATCGATAGCCTAGGTCGACGGCACCGCCGGTACGCGATGGAGCGCGCCAACGGTTCAATCGTGTATCGGTATGATCCTCCCCCGGTTCCACGGACACCTCTGATACGCTCCTTGCGGGCGGGGAAGGTGTTTGATGGCCAAGACGAGACGCGAGTTCACCCCAGAGTTCAAACGCGAGGCGGTAGCGCTGCTGGAGAG